>NZ_JBHVUQ010000036.1:0-9803 GCF_042884105.1 Streptomyces sp. NPDC058157 | reverse complement strand
CCCCGGGCGGCGCCGCGCCGGGGCCGGGGGGGCGCCCCCCCCCCTGGGCTGGGGGGGGGGCCGGGGGTCCAGACCCCCCCCCCCACCCCGAGGGGGTTCACGGGTAGGGGGCGGCCCCGGTGGGGGGGCCCGCCCCCTTCCGTACACCGGGGTGCGTTACTTCGCGCCCATCGCGTACCGGTACGAGAACCGGATGATCTCCCAGACCGTCTCCAGCTCCGCCGCCGTCCTCGGCCCGTACACGAGCACCACGGCCTGCACCGGGTGGTGCACGCCCCAGCCCGCGGCGATCACCTCCTCCTCGGCCTCCTTCGGAAGCGTGAGGTGGAGCGAGCCGTCGTGGTGGGGGTGGATGTGGGCCCACTCCCTACCGCGCTGGAAGGCCTCGACCGGACCCGTTCCGATGCCCTCCGGGATGAAGAGGGACCGGGCGTGCGGGACCGAGACCAGCGTGGGGGCCATGTAGACGAACGGCAGCGCGCGCATCCGCCCCCACAGCTCCTCCTGGAGCATGATCGGGGAGATCTGCGAGCCCTGGCCGTGCGGGGCCGGGCCGAAGACCCGCGGGGCCGCCCCTTCGCGGGGGGTCAGCGTGAGCATGGCGGTGTTCCTTTCCGGCCGGTGAACCGGCGGCAGCGTGAAGTTCCCGCGGGGCCGCGGCGGCCGGGCGTCAGGCGTTCGCCTTGGTGGCGAGCTGCTCGAGCACCTCGAGGACCGCGGTGGCGACCTCGGTGTCGTCGCCGGGGTGGGTCTCGGCGAAGCGGGTGACGGAACCGGCGACCGAGAGGCGGGCCTCCTCGAGCACGGCGCCACCAGCGATGCCGGCCGACTTGCGGGCCTCGTCCTGGGCCCACACGCCGCCGTAGCTGCCGAAGGCGGTGCCGATGACGGCGACCGGCTTGCCGGTGATCGCGCCGGTGCCGTACGGGCGGGACAGCCAGTCGATCGCGTTCTTCAGCACGGCGGGGATGGTGCCGTTGTACTCGGGGGAGACGAGCAGGAGCGCGTCGGCCCCGGCCACCGCCGCCCGCAGGTCGGCCGCCGCGCCGGGGACGGAACCCTCGACGTCGATGTCCTCGTTGTAGAAGGGGATCTCGGCGAGACCCTCGTGGATCTCGACGGAGACGTGGCCGGGCGCGTGCTTGACGGCCGCCTCGGCGAGTTGACGGTTGTGCGAGCCGGCCCGGAGGCTGCCGACGAGGGCGAGGACGCGCACGGTCATGATCGGACTCCTTGGTGAGAGGCGCTGCAGGGCGGTTGCCGCGGCGGACACCGCGATCCCGGCCCCGACGGTAGGGGCGGGCGCCGGAATGCTGCCTGAGCGCCACTTGAGGACCAGGTCACGGCGGGTGCCGCGACCTGGTCCCGACCGTAGGCGGGGGAGGCCGCCGGGCGGATCAGTAAGGTTTCTGGCAGCGGCTACGTAAGTCCGCCGGGAGCGCCGCGGGTTGCCCCGCGTACGCGCCCCGGAGGGCGGCGCGGGCGGCGAGGGGGAAGCGGCACATGCTCTACGGGCGGCAGTCCGAGGAAGCGGCGCTCGACGCGCTGCTCGAAGCGGCACGGGAAGGACGCGGGGGAGCACTCGTCCTGCGCGGGGAGGCGGGCATCGGCAAGTCCGCCCTGCTGGACCGGATCCCGGCGGGCCCGGCGCACACGCTGCTGCGGGTGGGCGGCTGCGAGGCGGAACGCGACCTCGTCGGCGCCGCCCTGCTCCAACTGCTGTGGCCCGTACAGGACCTGGTCGACCAGCTGCCCGGCCCGCAGGCGCAGGCGCTGCGCACGGTGCTCGGCGGCTCCGCCGGCCCCGCCGACCGGTACACCACCGGCCTCGCCCTGCTCACCCTGCTCGCCCGCCTCGCCGAGTCCGGCCCGGTGGTCTGCGTGGTCGACGACGCCCAGTGGCTGGACCAGAGCAGCGCGGACGCCCTGCTGTTCGCGGCCCGGCGGATCGCCGCCGAGCCGGTGGCCCTCGTCTTCGCCGCCCGCGACGAGGGCTTCGACGCGCGCGGCCTGCCCGAGCTCCACCTCCCCCGGCTGGACCGGCGGGCGGCCGCCGAACTGCTGGACCGCTACCGGCTGTCCGCCCCGCGGCGCGCCCACGTCCTGGAGAGCGCGGACGGAAACCCCCTGGCCCTGCTGGAATTCGGCCGGGGCGACCGGGGTTCGGGCCCCTGCGGCGGCCAGCGGGTCACCGACCGCGTCCTGGCCTCCTTCCGCGGCACCATCGCCGAACTGGACGACGACGTACGGCTGCTGCTGCTCACCGCCGCCGCGGACAGCAGCCGTGACCTGGCCTCCGTACTGGCCACCGTCGACGCGCTCGGCGGCAGCGGGACCGGAGCCCTGGAATCGGCGGAACGGTCGGGACTGCTCCGCGTCGACGGCGCCCGGGCCGCGTTCCGCCACCCGCTGGTCCGCGCCGCCGCCTACCAGGGCGCCGCCTCCGGCCGGCGCGCCCGCGTCCACCGCGAACTCGCCGCCCGCGCGGCCGACGCCGACGTCCGCGCCCACCACCTGGCCCTGGCCGCCCTCGGCCCGGACGCCGCCGTCGCCGCCGAGGTCGCCCGGGCGGCCGACCGCGCCCGGGACCGGGCCGCGCCCGCCATCGCCTGCGACCTCTACCAGCGCGCCGCGGCCCTCTCCACCTCCCTCCCGGACCGCGGACGGATGCTGCGCGGGGCCGCCGGCGCCGCCGTGGCCGCGGGGGACCTGCCCCTGGCCGCCACCCTGGCCGGCAGGGCCGGACCGCTCGCCGGCACCGGGCCGGAGCGGGCCGCGCTCGCCGAGGTCCGCGCCGCCGTGGAGTTCGAGCGCGGGGACCAGGCGGCCGCGGCCCGGATCCTGGTCGAGGGCGCCCCGGAAGCCGAGCCCGGACCGGCGGCGGCGATGCTGCGCACCGCGGCCACGTACGCCTGGTTCTCCGGGGACGCCGACTCGGTACGCGCCTGCGCCCGGCTCCTGCCCGGCGACCACACCGTCCGGGGCATGGCCGGGCTGGTGGACGGCGACCACCGGGCCGGGCTCGCCGCCCTCACCGCGGCCGCCGCGGAGGGCGGTCCGGGCATGCGCCCGCTGTACGCGGCGGCCCTGCTCGGCGCCGACGACCGGGTGGAGGAGCTGGTCACCGCCGAAGTGGCCCGCAGGCGCCGGGACGGCCTGGTGGGCGGACTCCCCGAGGCGCTGCAGATGCTCGCCCGGCTCCAGGTCATCCAGGGCCGCCACCGCGACGCGGAGGCGTCCGTGGCCGAGGCCCGGGCCGTCGCCGAGGACTGCGGGATGCCGCAGCGCGTCGGCCGGCTGGACGCGGCCCTCGCCCGGATCGCCGCGGTCGAAGGGGATCCGCAGCGGTGCCGGCCGGCGGCCGGCGAGGCCGTCGACGGCGGGGTGGCGGTCGCCTGCGCGCTCAGCCTGCTCGACCTGGGCCTGGGCCGCTACGAGGAGGCGCTGGAGCGACTGGAGTCGGCGTGGACCCGCCCGGGCCACTACATGACGGCCCTGGTGTCCGCGACCGGCGACCTGGTGGAGGCCGCCGTCCGGCTCGGCGCCCCCGAACGGGCCCGGCTCCCGTGGCAGCGCCTGGCCTCCTGGGCGCAGGCCGGGGGCCAGCCCTGGGCCCGGGCCCTCGCACTGCGCTGCGAGGCGCAGCTGACGGGACGTGAGGGGGCCTTCGAGGAGGCCGGGCTCCTCCACGAGCGGGGCGGCCGCCCCTTCGAGGCCGCCCGCACCCTGCTCGTCCACGGGGAGTGGCTGCGCCGCGCCCGCCGCCAGGCGGAGGCCCGGGCCCGGCTGCACGCCGCCCTGGAGGTCTTCGAGCGCCTGCGCGCCGCCCCCTGGGCCGAGCGCGCCCGCGCCGAACTCCGCGCCGCGGGCGACTCCGCGGCCCCGGCCGTCCCCACCGCCCGCGCCCTCGCGGACCGCCTCACCCCGCAGGAACTCCAGGTGGTCCGCCTGGCGGCCGAGGGCCGCAGCAGCCGCGAGGTGGCCGCCCTCCTGTTCCTGAGCCCGCGCACGGTGGAACACCACCTCTACAAGGCCTACCCGAAACTGGGCATCCGCTCCCGCACGGAGCTGGCCCGCCTCACCCTGGACTGACCGCGCTGTCCCCGGGCGGGACGGGCCGGGCGAGCGTCGCGAAACCGGCGCAGAGCAGGCGCAGGCTCCGGGTGAACTTCTCGTCCTGGCCCAGGTGCGGCGCCGGGGCGTCCATGAGCAGGGGGAACCGCTCGCGCAGTTCGGCGAGGAGCTCGGGGGTGACGGCGGGGGGCGCGGCCGGCTGGTTCTGTTCCTGGAGGACGAAACCGGTGACGTGGCTGAGCAGCGTGTCGGCGGCGATGCCGCAGTCCTCGGCGGGCAGCCCGGCGTCGCGCAGGGTGCGCAGCAGCCGTTCCATCAGGGAGAGGGCGCCGGTGCTGAGCGTGCCGGGGCTCTCGGCGAGGAGCTGGGCGCCGCCGGGGTGCTCCTTGATGCTCCGGCGCAGGGCGCCGGCCTGGGCCGTGACGCGCTCCTGCCAGGTGGCGGCGGGCGGGAGGGCGGCGAGGGCCTCGCTCCCGGCGTCGTAGGCGCCCCGGCAGACCCGGTCGGCCATCAGCGCGAGCAGCTCGTCCTTGCCGCGCACGTGGTAGTAGAGGCTGCCCGCATGCGTGTCGAGGCGGTCGGCGACCTGGCGCATGGACAGGTTCTGGTAGCCGACCTCGGCGAATACGGCCATGCCCGCGTCGAGGATGCGCTCCTTGGTGAGCTTCATGCGTCCCACCGTACAACGGATTCCAACACCGTTGGAATCCTGCTAGCCTGCGTCCTGTCAGGTTTTCGAACGGTGTTGGAAAACGCCGTCGCCAGGGGGAGGAGCCAGGTCATGGAGGCGATCGTCTTCAACGTGACCACGGCCGCGCTGATGGTCGTGATGTTCAACTGCGGGCTCGGCGCGGTCGGCCGCGACACGCTGCGCTCGCGGCCGCTCCCCTGGGCGGCCATCGCCCTGACCGGCCTCGCCGTCGGCGGCGTCGTGCTCCAGCTGGTGTGGTCCGGCGCCATGGACGCGCTGGACGCGGACCCGGCCAAGTCCGGCTGGTGGCGCGAGTTCACCTCGGTGTTCCTGCAGAACGGCGGCTTCTCCGGCGGCCTGTGGAACCTCGTCACCCTGGCCGCGGTCGCGGCGCTCGCCCAGTGGTACTGGGGCGCCCCGCTGACCCTCGGCTTCTTCCTCGCCGGCATCGTGCTCCCCGGCCGGATCGACGCCCTGCTCGGCTTCGGCGACGGCCCCGGCGCCGGCCCCGGCGCCGACCCGCGCAACTTCGCCGGCAGCTCGGGCGCCACCTACTTCCTCGGCGCCACCCTCGCCCTCGCCCTCCTCACCCGCACCCGCCTCCCCAAGGAGCGCGCCCTGGCGGCCGCGGTGCCGGTCCTCGGCCTCGCGATGTGGCTGGCGCAGGAGAACGGCCACGGCCTGGTGGCGGTCTACGGCTTCGCCCTGGCGGCGGCGACCCGGGCCGTCCGCCACCACCTGCCCCGCCGGACGCCGGACCGCACGGACCGCACGGCGGCCTGACCCGGCGCCCGCGCGGACCGGACGGCGGCCTGACCTACACCGGCATGACGCCCTGGATGCGGGACAGCGTGAAGACCCGTTCGGCGTCCCGCAGGTGGCACCACGCCTGGAGGTAGGGCGGGTCGAGTTCGAGGTGGCTGAGCACGCGGACGGTGTGGCTGCCCGAGGCCGCGACGTACGCGACGGTGATGGCGCCGCCGGAGTCGAGGGCGTGGCCGAGCTGGCGGACGTCGGTGTAGGAGAGCTGCTCGGCGTACCCGGAGACGATCTCCTCGGTGCACGTTCCGAACGGGATCCCGCCGCTGAAGGGAGCGGGCTCGGGGGCCGTCGGCGGGACGTGCACCAGCCAGGCCGCCCAGGCGTCCGCGGCGGCGGCCGCCGACGTCTCCGCGGGCCCCGCACGTCCCGTGCCGGCCGTCGCGGAGGCTCCCCGCGGCGCCGGAACGGCAGCGGCCCGCTGGGCGGGGGCCCTCTCGATGCGGACGGTTCCGTCGGCGGTCTCGGCGACGGGGGCGTAGCCCTCCTTCCGCAGCGCGGCCAGCGTCCGGTCGGGCGCGGCGGCGCTGACGAGGACCGTCGGCGCGAGCTGCCGCAACGCGAGCGGGGACAGCCCCCGGTGGGCGGCGAGCTCGGCCAGGAGCGCCGGCTCCTCGCCGTGGACGACGCAGGCGGCCGGGGCGATGCGCACCCGGCCGTGACGGCGCGCCGCGTCGGCGATGAGGTACGACAGCGGCTGCGGCAGGGGGCCGCCCGCGACGGCGGCCAGTTCGGCCGAGATCCCGTCCGGGGTGCGGCCGGCGTCCAGGGCCCGGCGCACGCTGGCGGAGCTGAACCGCCAGACCGAGGCCGCCCCGCTGCTCTCCCGGTCCGCGGTCGCGTCCAGCAGCTCGGCGAGGTGCGCCGTGGGTGTACCGCCGACGACGGCCGTGAGGTCGCCGCCGAACCGGGCCGTGCCGGTGGCCCAGGGCAGCAGTCGCCGGCACTCGACGGTCAACCGCTCGTCGTCGCCGTCCAGCAGGGCGGCGCCGAGCGCGGAGAGCGAGCCCCGGGCGACGACGCCGAGCAGCTCGGCCTCGCGGATCGTGGTGGCGAACGGCGTCCCGTCCTGGAGCGACGGGTGCGCGAGCGGACGGTGCCAGGCCACGAGCGGCCCCAGATCCGCGGAGGTCCGCGCGCCCCGCCCCGCCGGGAGCCGTGCCGCCGCGGCGAGGAGCCCGGCGCGCGCCTGCGGACAGCCGTCGCAGGGGGGCGTACCGGCCAGGGCGGGGAGGGCCCTGCCGTCCTCGTCGCGGGTCTCCGACGGGGTGAGCGGCAGCGTCCACCACGCCCGCAGGAGGACGGCGAACCGGGCCGCGGGCTCCTGCGCCGCCCAGACGTCGTACTCCTCGGTGGCCGTGAAGCCGGGGCCGTCCAGAGCCAGGAGCCCGGCCGCGTGCGCCGTCTCCAGCGCGACGCGCACCACGACGTCGACGGCGTGCGCGGCCTTGCCGATCCGGCCCAGTTCGCGCGCGCCGACGCCACCGGACTTCAGCCGGGCCGCAGGAGTCGCCGAGCAGACCGACAGGACCGAGGCGGCGTGGGCCGCGAAGGCCGTGGCCGCCGCTGCCGCCTCCCGGTCCGCCTCCACGGCCGTGACGGGCACCAGCTCCGCGGCGGGCGGTACGGGCTGGAACGGGGCGTGCCAGTCCGGCCCGCGCAACGCCAGCGCCACCTCGGCGGGCATCCGGTCCGTCCCGTGTCCGTGCTGGTCGGGGACGAGGAAACCCCGGTCCAGGGCCCATCGCGCGCCCGGCCGGGACCCGGCCCCGGCAGCCCCGGACGCGACGGACCCCGCCCGCCGCTCCAGCAGCTCCCGGGCGGCGGGAGGGGCCTTCGCGATCACCGAGACCACGCGCTCCGGATCGCAGTGGTGCTCCAGGACGGCGGCCACGCGCTGCTGCCGGGTACCGGCCGGCTTGAGACCCAGGGCCACGAGCATGCCGCGCAGCCCCTCGGAGGTCACGCCCTCCAGCAACTCCTCCAGCGGGGCGTCCAGCCCCAGGGGGGCGTCCCACGCGCGCCACAACGGCGCGGTCAGCCGAAGAACGCCGTCACCGTCCGGCCAGACCAGCGCGTGATCGGCCAGGGTCTCCAGTACGGCGTCGAGTTCCCGGGCGGCGGCGGCCGACGTCGCCCCCAGGACCCGCGCCAGGGCGTCGCGCGCCAACGCCCCCAGGCCCGCCAGGGTTTCGGCCACCTGCAGGCACGGCAGCGTGAGCCGCGGCAGGGCGAGCGCCACCGAGGCCGGCCGCTCCAGGCGCTCCGCCACTTCCGCCATGGACCGGGGCTGCGGCGGCGCCACGGCGTCCGGCCGCGCCAGGACGAGGCGTGCCAGCCGCGCACCGTCGAGGCCGGCGAGCCGACCGGTCAGAGTGGATGGGGACGTCATGACGGCACCTCGCCCGGCCGGGAACGTACAAGGGGGCCGGATCCGGCCCGCACCGGACCAACGATCGCGCACCCCACCGCCCCGCGTGCGCCGTACGGACGGGTTCACCCGGGCGAGGACCGACGGGGACGGGGAAACGCCGAAGGGCCGGACCGCCGATGCGGTCCGGCCCTTCGGGCTGGCGGAGGATACGAGATTCGAACTCGTGAGGGGTTGCCCCCAACACGCTTTCCAAGCGTGCGCCCTAGGCCTCTAGGCGAATCCTCCGCCGCAAACAATACAAGACGTTGAGGGGTGCTCGCGAACACGATCCGGATCGGGGGTCCGGGCGGTGACCCGGACGGGGAGGGCGGCGGGGGCGGGCTCGATTCCGGGGGGTTCCATCCGCTAGGGTGGGGCCCAGCCCCTCACGTGGCGCTATCTCACCCAACTCCCCCAGGGCCGGAAGGCAGCAAGGGTAAGTGGGCTCTGGCGGGTGCGTGAGGGGCGCTTTGCGTTCCCGGGGCGGCGGCAGGCGGCTGTTGTCGGTGGGCCCGGATAACCTCGTAGACGTGTCGTCCCTTGCGCTGTACCGCCGCTATCGCCCCGAGTCGTTCGCCGAGGTCATCGGGCAGGAGCATGTCACTGTCCCGCTGATGCAGGCCCTGCGGAACAACCGGGTCAATCACGCGTACCTGTTCAGCGGGCCGCGCGGGTGTGGAAAGACGACCAGCGCGCGCATCCTGGCCCGCTGCCTCAACTGTGAGCAGGGTCCCACTCCCGACCCCTGCGGCGAGTGCCAGTCCTGCCGGGACCTCGCGCGCAACGGCCCCGGGTCCATCGACGTGATCGAGATCGACGCCGCCTCGCACGGTGGTGTCGACGACGCCCGCGACCTGCGCGAGAAGGCCTTCTTCGGGCCCGCGTCCAGCCGCTACAAGATCTACATCATCGACGAGGCCCACATGGTCACCTCGGCGGGCTTCAACGCCCTGCTGAAGGTGGTCGAGGAGCCGCCGGAGCACCTCAAGTTCATCTTCGCCACGACCGAGCCCGAGAAGGTCATCGGGACGATCCGCTCGCGTACGCACCACTACCCCTTCCGGCTCGTGCCGCCGGGGACGCTGAGGGACTACCTCGGCGAGGTGTGCGGGCGCGAGGGCGCCACGGTGGAGGACGGGGTGCTGCCGCTCGTCGTGCGGGCCGGCGCCGGGTCCGTGCGCGACTCCATGTCCGTCATGGACCAGCTCCTCGCCGGTGCGGGTGAGGAGGGTGTGACGTATGCCATGGCCACCTCCCTGCTCGGCTACACCGAGGGCTCGCTGCTCGACTCCGTCGTGGACGCCTTCGCCGCCGGGGACGGGGCAGCCGCCTTCGAGGTCGTCGACCGGGTGGTCGAGGGTGGCAACGACCCGCGCCGGTTCGTCGCCGACCTGCTGGAGCGGCTGCGCGACCTGGTGATCCTGGCCGCCGTGCCCGACGCCGGGGAGAAGGGGCTCATCGACGCCCCGGCCGACGTGGTGGAACGGATGCAGGCGCAGGCGTCCGTGTTCGGCGCCGCCGAGCTCAGCCGCGCCGCCGACCTGGTCAACGCCGGGCTCACGGAGATGCGCGGGGCCACCTCGCCGCGCCTCCAACTGGAGCTGATCTGCGCCCGGGTGCTGCTCCCGGCCGCCTTCGACGACGAGCGGTCCGTCCAGGCCCGGCTGGACCGGCTGGAGCGCAGCGGTCCGCCCGCCGGCCCGGTCGCGATGGGCTACGTGCCCGGACCCGACGCCCACGGGATGGCCCCGGCCGGCCCGGGGGGCGGGGTCGCCGCCGCGCGGGCCGCCGTACGGGGTCCCGTGC
>NZ_JBHVUQ010000035.1:0-53559 GCF_042884105.1 Streptomyces sp. NPDC058157 | reverse complement strand
CGGGCTGCCCCAGCCGGCGCGGGCTGCCCCGGCCGGCCCGTCCCCGTCAGCCCGCCCGGGTCAGCCCATGCCCCTCAGCCGGCCCGGGCCACCGCCCCGGACGGCAGCTCGGCCCCCTCGGGCGGGGACCAGTGCGACCCCGCGCGGTCGGCGGCCGGCAGCAGTACCGCCGCCAGGGCCGGGAAGGCCGCCGCCACGGCGAAGGCCGACGCGTAGCCCTGCCCGGCGATCAGTGCTCCGGCCAGCGGCGGGACCAGGACCACCGCCGCGTGCTGGCCCGTCCCGTGGACTCCCAGGGCGCGCCCCGCCCAGCCGGGGCCGGCGTACTCGGCGACCGCCGTGTTGTGCAGCCCGTTGGTGCTGACCGTCAGACCGGAGGCCAGCAGCAGCGCGGCCGTACCGGCCCGGGAGTCCCAGGCGGCTCCGGCCGTGAGCAGGACCAGGTCGGCCACGGTGGCCACGGCCAGCACGCGCATGGGGGCGATCCGGCTGCCCACCCGGTCCGACCACCAACCGGCCAGCAGCCGCACCCCGGCGCCGGCCAGGTTGGCCAGGGCCAGCACGGTGCCGGCGGCGGTGGCGGACCAGCCGCGCGCCTCCGTCAGGAACAGCAGGGAGAAGCCGGTCACCACGAACTGCGGTACGCACAGCAGGGCGGCGGCCGCGTGCAGCCGCCACAGGTGGCCGCCCCGGTAGGGGTTCGGCGTGCGGACGCCCTCCGCCCGCGCGGGGCGGGGCGGGTCCACGGCGAACACGGCGATGGCCACACCGGAGACCCCGCACAGCACGGCGCAGAACCCGAAGGCCGCGGCCACGCCGGCGTGGTGGGCGAGCGGCGGGAAGGCCGCGGCGGCCAACCCGGTACCCAGCGGCTGCGAGGCCTGCCGCACGCCCATGGCGACCCCGCGCCGGTCGGGCGGGAACCAGCCGATGACCAGCCTCCCCGAGGCCGAGTTGACGGAGGAGCCGGCCGCCCCGGCCAGGACCAGCAGCACGCCCAGCGCCACCGCTCCGCGGACGGCCGCCGCGCCGGCCAGCGCCGCGGCGGCGGCCGGCAGTCCGGCGGCCAGGGCCTTCCGCTCCCCGTACCGGTCGGCGACCGCGCCCCAGCCGATCAGGCCGAGCAGGATCCCGGCGATGGGGCAGGAGACGAGGAGCCCGGCGGAGGCCAGCGACAGCCCGAGCTCGCCACGGAGCGCCGGGATCAGGTACGGCAGCCCGTAGAGCGCGGTGGTGCTCGCGGTCTGACCACCGGTACCCAGGGCCAGCATCAGCCAACTGCGCGGTATTCGCTCCTCGTTCATGCGGCCACCCTAGATCCGTACCGCAATCCGAGACAGATCGTTTCGCATCGCGAGACGCCGACCGGTCAGCGGCAGGCCCCGGCCACCAGCTCCAGCTCGTCCGCCCACACGGCCGCCTCGCGGGGGCCGGCGTGCGGGGCGGCCAGGGAGCGGACGCGGAAGCGGTTGCCCGGGGTCGCCGCGTCCGCCTCGCGGATCATCAGGTCCTGGAGCGGGAGCGGGAGCGCACGGTCCTCGGTGAACCGCAGGAACGTGCGCGGCACCCTCCCCCAGGCCTCCGGGAGCCCCCGGGAGTCGGCGGTCGCGATGGCCGCCGACTCGTCGGGCTCCAGGGTGGCGAGCAGCGCCCGTACGGCGTCGTCGGACCGGTCGGCGGCGAACGCCTCCTTGGCCGCCGCGAAGAAGGCGGGGTCGGCTGAGCGCCAGTTGAACCGGTGGACGCCGAGTCCGGGCGGGGTCCGGACCTCCTCCAGCCGTGCCAGGGCGCTGGTGGAGGCCTCGGGGGTGGCCATCAGCCGCGCGGCGGAGGCGTGCCCGGTGGGACAGAACGCGGAGGCGTACACCAGGTGGGAGAGCAGCTCGGGGACCCGGTTGGCGACCGCGTTCAGGGTCACCCCGCCCATGCTCCGGCCGACCAGCACCACGGCGCCGAGCCGGGCCGCGCGCCGGACGACGCCCACGACGTGCCCGGCGAAGTCGTCCAGCGTCACCTTCCCCAGGGGTGAGGGCTCGGTGCGCAGGGCCGCCGGGTCCTGGGGGGCCTGGTAGGCGAGCGGGTAGTGGGCGCCGGGCCCGTGCCCGGGGAGGTCCACGGCGACGGCCTTGTGCCCGCGCAGCGCGAGCTCGGCCAGCACCGGCGCCCACCCGTAGGAATTGCCCCCGGCCCCGTGCACGAGCACGAACACGGGCGCCACACACCGCCGCCCCTCCGCCCGGGCACCCCCCACACCCCCACCCCCGGCAACAGCCACCCCGGCCCCCACCACGGCGGCCGCCCGCAACACCCCGCGCCGGGAACGCGCTGCGGATTCCCTGCTGTCATTCGATTCGCTCATGCGGCGACTCTAGGAGCGCCTCCGAGAATCCCGACCGCATTTCGGCCACACCACGGCCGCGCGGCGCCAGCCGGAACGGCCCGAATCATTCGGCGGCCGGCACGTCTTTGGCCGAAGGATGTTTCCCCGTCGCTTCCTCCACGAGCTCCGCATAGGGCTTCTGCGTCATCGATCCACGCACTCTCTGAAGTCCATAGCGCTCGATTACCTTGTCGTTCGCGAAGAGGAAATTGACGGTGAAGGGCTTCTTCTCTCCGTGATCCACCATGGACACCGCCATGTACGGGAATTTGTTCTGGCGCACCCACCACAGGGTCACCCGGGGCCGGCCGCGGACTTCGTCGAGGAGTTCGTTGCCGTTCGCGAGGTCGGCCTGATAACGGGTGTAGTCCACCGCAGGGCCCGGAGGATCCTGGGCCTTCCCCTGCTTCGTGAGGTTCCAGCGCCCCAATCCCGAGTTCTCGTACGTCGGGCTGATGATCGCCCTGTCCTTGCGGACCATGTACAGCTCGGTCGAGGCCATCACCGACTTGAACCGCTCCGGCATCGGGATCTCGACGTATTCGTCCTCCGAATGCTCCTCACCCGGATTCAGGGACATTCCCGGCGGCTTGATGAACTCGCCGTTGTCGATCAGCTTGTATTTTCCGTGATCCTGCCGGGGTGGCGTGTTGGGCAGGGCCTGGCCGTTGATCCAGTAGATGCTGCCGAGAATGTAGACGGGCACCTGCCCCTCGTTCTTCACCCTGAGGTGCACCGTCAGGGCCATGACCTTCCGGCCTTTGTCCCAGGTCGCATCCCCGAGATCGGCCGACGTGTACACCAGCGGGTAGGTGACCGAGGGAAGGTACACCTGCGTGTACGCCATATTGGCGGCGGCCAGGAACACGGGGACGACGGCGCCGAGGACGACCCGTTTGGGGTTGCGGATCCCCCTCCATGCCCGCTCCCGGAAGAGAACCCACAAGGCCCACACGGCCCAGACGAACACCACCACACGAAACGGCAGGTACGGGGTGAACACCCAGGCGTCGACGTGCATGCAGAGCAGCAACGCATTGACGGCGAAGGAGAACAGGACCCCGATGAAGACGACCACTCCGGAGTAACTTCTCGTCCGTTTACGCCAGTAGTCGAACGTGGCCAGCACGGCGGCCGCCACCACGACGGCCGCCGCGAGGAAGACGAAACCGGTGATCCGTCCGAGGTAGTCCAGGGCGTCGAAGGTGTCCACGCTGCCGACCCGGACGAGCTGGAAGACGGTGGCGAGGAGACCGGCCGCCATCAACAGGGCCGTGGCCCTCCGTTTCCACGCACCCCCCGGCCAGACGGTGGAGTCCCCGCCCATCCACTGGATGTCACTCTCGAAGGCCAGCCCGGCATGACGCAAAATCCTCTGCAAGTCCCCCACGGAGCACGCCTTGCCGATGGTTTTACCGTCAACCGTTACTTTCCGCAGGCCAAAAGCTTCCGGTCGCCCCACGACGACCGCAGGTGCGTTCGTCATAACACCAGTCTGCCGCCGTTTCGGAGCGCGCGCCACGAAACGGCGGCAGGGCATGCGGCCCGGGGGTGGACGCGGGATGCTGGTCGTGACCCCCAGCTCGTCCCAGGAGGAGCTTCCCATGCGTACACGTCTCTTCGGTCTCGCCACCGCCGCACTGGTGGCCGTGCTCGGCGTCATGGGCCCGGTCGCGCAGGCGGCCCCCGTCCCCCGCATCAGCGGGGACCAGTGCACGGCCGGCAAAGGCACGGTGGAGTACGACTCGGTGGCCGGCCAATGGACCTGCGTCGGCGGCACGTACGCCGACGAACCCATCAACTGACGCACCCGACGACCCATCAGGTCAAGCGTCCCGGAGTCTTGACTCCTTACGCGCCAGTAGCGATTCTCATGCCCACCATTGTGCCGGGCATGACAACTCATGCCTCGGTCCGACCGCGCTCTCCGCCGACCGAAGGCATGAGTGATCACCGTGACCCCTCACCCTCCACCGCGCCCGCGCCGCCGCCGCGGGCGTCCCTTCGCCCTGCTCTCGCTCCTGCTCGCCGCGTGCGCCATGGTGCTCGGGCCCGCGCCCGCGTCCCTCGCCGACTCCCCGGCCGACCCGGGCTGGTGGAACCCCACCGCCCGGCCGCAGCCGGACTCCGGCATCGACGTGACCGGTGAACCCTTCAAGGGCACCGACGCCCAGGGCAAGGTCCGCGGCTTCGTCGACGCCCACGACCACCTGATGTCCAACGAGGGCTTCGGCGGCCGCCTCATCTGCGGCAAGCCGTTCTCCGAACTGGGCGTCGCCGACGCCCTCAAGGACTGCCCCGAGCACTACCCCGACGGCACCCTCGCCGTCTTCGACTTCATCACCAAGGGCGGCGACGGCAAACACGACCCGGTCGGCTGGCCCACCTTCAAGGACTGGCCCGCCCACGACTCGCTGACCCACCAGCAGAACTACTACGCCTGGGTCGAGCGGGCCTGGCGCGGCGGCCAGCGGGTCCTCGTCAACGACCTCGTCACCAACGGGGTGATCTGCTCGGTCTACTTCTTCAAGGACCGCGGCTGCGACGAGATGACCGCCATCCGCCTCGAGGCCCAGAAGACGTACGACATGCAGGCGTTCGTCGACAAGATGTACGGCGGCCCCGGAAAGGGCTGGTTCCGGATCGTCACCAGCTCCGACCAGGCGCGCGAGGTGATCAAGCAGGGCAAGCTGGCCGTCGTGATGGGCGTGGAGACCTCCGAGCCCTTCGGCTGCAAGCAGATCCTCGACGTCGCGCAGTGCTCCAAGGAGGACATCGACCGCGGCCTCGACGAGCTGTACAAGCTGGGCGTGCGCAGCATGTTCCTGTGCCACAAGTTCGACAACGCCCTGTGCGGGGTGCGCTTCGACGAGGGCGCCCTCGGCACGGCGATCAACGTCGGCCAGTTCCTCTCGACCGGAACCTTCTGGCAGACCGAGCAGTGCACGGGCCCGCAGAAGGACAACCCGATCGGTCTCGCACCCGCTCCCGCCGCGCAGAAGGAGCTCCCGGCGGGCGTGGCGGTGCCCTCGTACGCCGCCGGCGCCCAGTGCAACACCCGCGGGCTCACCGCGCTCGGCGAGTACGCCGTACGCGGCATGATGAAGCGGAAGATGATGCTGGAGGTCGACCACATGAGCGTCAAGGCCGCGGGCCGGGCCTTCGACATCCTGGAGTCCGAGTCCTACCCCGGCGTGATCTCCTCGCACAGCTGGATGGACCTCGGCTGGACCGAACGCCTCTACAAGCTCGGCGGTTTCGCCGCCCAGTACATGAGCGGCTCGGAGGCCTTCAGCGCGGAGGCCAAGCGCACGGACGCGCTCCGCGAGAAGTACCACGTCGGCTACGGCTACGGCACCGACATGAACGGCGTCGGCGGCTGGCCCGGCCCGCGCGGGGCGAACACCCCGAACCCGGTGAAGTACCCCTTCCGCAGCACCGACGGCGGCTCGGTCATCGACCGGCAGACCGCCGGGCAGCGCACCTGGGACCTCAACACCGACGGCGCCGCCCACTACGGGCTGGTCCCCGACTGGATCGAGGACATCCGGCTGGTCGGCGGCCAGGACGTGGTGGACGACCTGTTCAAGGGCGCCGAGTCCTACCTCACCACCTGGGGCGCCTCCGAGAAGCACCAGGGCAGCGTCAACCTCGCCACCGGGGCGTCCGCCTCGGCGTCCACCTCGGAGTGGTGGAACCCCTTCGTGGACTACTCCCCCGCCCGGGCCGTGGACGGCGACTCCGGCACCCGCTGGGCCAGCGAGTGGAACGACGACCAGTGGCTGCGCGTCGACCTCGGCTCCGCGCACCGCGTCGGCCGGGTCACCCTCGACTGGGAGCGGGCGTACGGGAAGGCGTACCGGATCGAGACGTCCACGGACGGCTCGAACTGGCAGACGGTCTGGTCGACGACCGACGGCGACGGCGGCCTGGACACCGCCCGGTTCGACGGGGTGACGGCCCGCTACCTCAGGATCCAGGGGGTCCAGCGCGCCACCCAGTGGGGCTACTCCCTGCACGAGGTCGGCGTCTTCAGCAGCTGAGGCAGCCGGGGCGGCGGGGGCCGGCCGGACCGGCCGGCCCCCGCTCCCGCCCCACCCGGACGAGAGGGGTCCCATGGCCCGGATGCCGTCGGCGGAGCGCCGGACGCAGCTGACCGAGGCGGCGATCCGCGCGATGACCCGCGACGGCGTCGCCCGCACCACCACCCGGTCGATCGCCGCCGAGGCCGGGGTCTCGCTCAGCGTCGTCCACTACTGCTTCGACTCCAAACAGGCCCTGCTCGAAGCGGTCATCGAGGCGATCACCGCCCACTACGTCACGGTGGTCCGGGAGGCGATCCGCCCGAAGGCCACCCTGCGCGAGACGGTCCGGGCGGGCTTCCAGGCGTACTGGGACCACGTGTGCGCCCAGCCCGGCGAGCACATGCTGACGTACGAGCTCACCCAGTACGCCCTGCGCCGGCCGGGGTTCGAGCACCTGGCGCGCCGCCAGTACGCGATATACCGCGACACCTACGAGGAGCTCGTCCGCGAGCTGGTGCGGGACACCGGCCTGCGGCCCCGGGTGCCCGTGGCCGTCCTGGCCGGCTACCTGGCCGCCATGACGGACGGGCTGACCCTCGGCCTGCTGGCGCTCGGCGACGAGGGGGCGGCCGCGGAGCTGCTGGACCTGGTCACCGCCCAGGTCGAGGGCATGATGGGGCCGTGACGCCGTGACGGCGTGAAGCGATAGCCCTCAGGCCGGGTCCGCCGCCTGCCAGACGGTGGTGATGTTGCAGAACTCCCGGATGCCGTGCCCGGACAGCTCCCGCCCGTAGCCCGAGCGCTTGACGCCGCCGAAGGGCAGGGCGGGGTGGGAGGCGGTCATGCCGTTCACGAAGATCCCGCCCGCCTCCAGCTCGCGGACGAACCGGTCCAGGTCGGCGTCGTCCCGGGTCCAGACGTTCGAACTCAGTCCGAACGGCGTGTGGTTGGCCCGCTCCACGGCCTCGTCGAGGCTGCCCACCCGGTACAGGGTGGCGACCGGCCCGAAGGTCTCCTCCAGGTCGATCCGCATCGCCGGGGTGACGTCGGCCAGCACGGTGGGCTCGTAGAACCAGCCGTCCGGGTGCTCCGGCGGGCGCCGGCCGCCGCACAGGACCGTGGCCCCGTGCCGGACGGCGTCGTCGACCAGTTCCTCCACGTCGGCCCGGCCGCTCTCGGTGGCCAGCGGGCCGACGTCGGTGGACTCCCGCATCGGGTCGCCGACGGTCAGGGCCGCCATGCCCTCCGTGAAGAGGCGGGCGAACTCCTCGTAGACGTCGGTGTGGACGATGAACCGCTTGGCGGCGATGCAGGACTGGCCGTTGTTCTGCACGCGCGCGGTCACGGCGGTCCTGGCGGCGCGGGCGACGTCGGCGGAGGGCATCACGATGAACGGGTCGCTGCCGCCGAGCTCCAGGACGGTCTTCTTGACCTCGTCCCCGGCGACCGAGGCCACCGCCCGCCCGGCCGGCTCGCTCCCGGTCAGGGTGGCGGCGGCCACCCTGGGGTCGCGCAAGATGCCCTCGACGGGGCCCGAGCCGATCAGCAGGGTCTGGAAGCAGCCCTGCGGGAAGCCGGCCCGCGCGAAGAGGTCGCCCAGGTAGAGGGCCGTCTGGGGGACGTTGGACGAGTGCTTCAGCAGGCCCACGTTCCCGGCCATGAGCGCGGGCGCCGCGAACCGCACGACCTGCCAGAGCGGGAAGTTCCACGGCATGACGGCGAGGACCACCCCGAGGGGCCGGTAGCGCACCCGCACGGCCGAGGCGCCCGCGTCGCGGACGTCGGAGTCGGCCGGGTACTCGTCGGCGAGGAGGCCTTCGGCGTGGGCGGCGTACCAGCGCATGGCCTTGACGCACTTGGCCGCCTCCGCGCGGGCGGCGGCCAGCGGCTTGCCCATCTCGATGGTCATGGTGCGGGCGATGTCCTCGCCCTCGGCTTCGAGGAGGTCGGCCGCGCGGTTCAGCAGCGCGGAGCGCTCGGCGAAGGTGGTGCGCCGGTAGTCGGCGGCCGTGCGCGCCGCCTCGTCCAGGCAGCGCTCGATGCCGTCGGCGTCGAGCGCGTCGAAGGTGCGCAGGGTCCGGCCTGTCGTGGGGTTGACGGTGGCGATGGGCATGGTCCGACCTTCCTGGGAGGGAGCCGCCCCACCGACCCTGCCCGTCCGCTCCCGCGGGCGCAACGCGAGGACCGGCCGTCAGCGCCCCGCGCCGGCGGCCGCGGGAGCCGCGGGCCGCGGGCGGTGGCGCGGCCACCTGCTGAGACGTTTCCGCGGGGGGTCCGCGGCGGTCGCACAATGGGATCGGAAGACCCCGGAGGACCCGGAGGATGCGGGCGGGAGGCACACGGACCGTGGACGAGCGGGCACAGGACGAACCGGAGCGCCGCCGGGCGTGGGCCCGGGAGCTGGTGGCCGGCCTGGCCGCCGCCGAGGACCTCGACCGGGCCCTGGCCGCCGTACTCGACCCGGACCCCGATCTGCAGGCGGAGAACGGCGTCCGGCGCGCCCGCGCCGTCCACGCGGCCGCCATGGGCCTGGGCCCGGCGGGCTGCGCGGCCGCGGCCGGGATCCCGGAGGCCCTGCTCGCCGGGTGGCGGGCCCAGGACCCCGCCTTCGAGGCCGCGCTGGCCGCGGCGACCGCCCTGGCGGCGGCGCACCGGGTTCCGGGCCGGGGGCGGACCAGCGGGCTGAGCCTGCGGCTGTTCCTGCAGTCGGTGGCCCGGGGTGCGCACGCGGGCACGGCCGCGGCGATCGTCGGCCTGCGCTCCGACCAGCTGCTGCGGTTGCGCCGGGCGAACCCCCTGGTGGCCGCGCTGGTGGACGCGGCCGTCCAGCAGGCCCGGGGGCTGCGCGCCGGCGAACGCCGGCCGAAGCGGACCCCCGCCTACCGCCTGGTCACCCTCCGCGACCGGACCCCGCCGCACCAGGACGAACCCGACCGGCCCTGACCGGCCCTGACCGGCCCGGCCTGCCCGGCCTAGCGGCCGCGGCGGGGCTTGCCGCGCTTGGGGGTGGGGGCGCCGCCGCGGGCGTTCGGCTTGCCCCCGGACTTCGCCGCCGGCTTGCCGGGCGTGCGCGGCTTGCCTGCGGTCTTCTTCGCCGGCGCGGCCTTGCGGTCCTGCTTGGGCTGCGGCTGTGCGCCCTGGCGGCCGCGCGAGCTGTTGACCGTGCGGCCGCGGACGATCCCGATGAAGTCCTCGACCATGTCGGTGGTCTTCTCCTCCGGCCAGGACAGCGCGACCCGCGAGGCGGGGGCGTCCGTCACCGTCCGGTAGGTGAGGTCCTTACGGTGGTGCAGCCGGGCGAGGGACTGCGGGACCACGAGCACGCCGATGCCGGCCGCGACCAGCTCGACGGCGTCCGCCGTGGTGGCGGGCCGTTCGAACGCGGGCTTCCCGGGCGGGGTCTCCCAGCCCAGCACGTCGTCCAGGGGGTGCAGCACGATCTCGTCGGCCAGGTCCTCGGCCGTGACCTCCTCCACCGCGGCCACGACGTGGTCCTTGGGGACCACGACCACGGTGGTCTCGGTGTAGAGCGGGATCGCGCTGAGGTCCGCGCCGTCCACCGGCAGCCGGACGAACCCGGCGTCGGCCTCGCCGGCGCGCAGGGCGGCGAACGCCTCGCCGGCGGTCACGCCGACCAGCGTCAGCGGGATGTCGGGCAGCCGCTCGTTCCAGATCCGCACCCACTTGGTGGGCGTCACTCCCGGGACATAGGCGAGCCGGAACGAAGGGGTTGCATCCGAGCCTGTCACCCCGCAAGGCTACCGGTCGTGGTCGGAGCCCGTGCACATGCTCGATACCCTTGGGGCATGACGTCGCACCAGAGCACCCAGACGATGAAGCCCGCGACCGCGGCGAAGAAGCTGGGTGTGTACCTCGAGGCCACCCCCGCAGAGTTCCAGGAGGGCGTGGTCTCGCGCACCGAGCTGAACGCACTCCAGGCCGAGCCGCCCGCCTGGCTGGTGGAGCTGCGGCGCAACGGCCCGCACCCGCGCCCGGTGGTCGCCTCGAAGCTGGGCGTGTCCATCGCCGGTCTCGCGCGCGGCGGGGTCACCGAGGCCCTCACCACGGAGCAGATCGAGGCCCTCAAGCAGGACAACCCGGAGTGGCTGCAGAAGGAGCGCGCCACCCAGGCGGAGGTCCGCAAGGAGGCCGTCCGCATCAAGGAGAAGCAGGCGGAGAAGGCGCAGAAGGCCGCGGAGAAGCGTTCCTGAGCCTCCCCTTCCTCCCCCGCACGCACGACGGCCGGGCCGGGTCCCCCCAGGGGGCCCGGCCCGGCCGTTCTCGTAGGGGGGCGTCAGCCGGCGTGTACGTGCGGGCGGCGGGAGCGGTCGGGTTCGGCCTCGCGGATGACCTCGCGGGTGACCGGGGCGACCTCTCCCTGGCCGAAGAGGAAGAACCTCAGGAAGTTGGTCATGGGGTTGCCCTCGGTCCACTCGAAGTAGATGTGCGGGCGCTGCCCCGTCTGGTCGCGGACGTGCAGGAGCAGCGCGGCGAGGGCGTTGGGGATGGTGGAACTCTCCAGGGTCAGGACCCGGTAGCGGCCGTGGAGCACCTCGCCCCGGACCTTGAGGCCGGATTCGAACTCGGACGGGTCGAGGACGGTGACCTCGACGAACATGACGTCGTCGGCGTCCGGGATGTCGTTGTCGGCGCGGATCTGCGCGACCTTGTCGCGGTACTCGGCCTTGTCCCGGTGGTCGGGCTCGTTGGCGATGAAACGTATCGTCCGGTTCGCGGTGTCACGGACGAACCGCTCGGCCATGTCGTCGAGCTCCACGTGCGTCACGCGCAGCTCGAAGACGCGGGCGAGCCGGGAGAGCAGGGAGAGGGCCATGATCCCGCCGATGAAGCAGGCACCGATCTTCACGCCGTCGGGCCGCTCGACCACGTTCACGGCGGTGGTGTAGATGAAGACGGCGGAGATGATCCCGAAGCCGATGGTCCAGCCGCGTTCGCCGGCCTTGCGGGCGGCGATGGTCACGGCGACGGCCGCCGAGGTGATCAGGACGAGGACGCCGGTGGCGTAGGCGCCGCCCTGGGCGTCGACGTCCGCGTTGAACAGCCAGGTCACCAGGAAGGCGATCAGCGTGAAGACGATCACCATCGGGCGCAGGGCGCGCGCCCAGTGCGGGGCCATGCCGTAGCGGGGCAGGTAGCGCGGCATCAGGTTGAGCAGGCCCGCCATGGCGGAGGAGCCCGCGAACCACAGGATGCAGATGGTCGAGACGTCGTAGACGGTGCCGAAGGCGGAGCCGAGGTGCTGGTGGGCCAGGTAGGCGAGGGCGCGGCCGTTGGCCTCGCCGCCGGACTTGAACTGGTCGGCGGGGATCAGCAGCGTGGTGACGAAGCTGGAGCAGATCAGGAAGACGCTCATGATCACGGCGGCCGTGGTCAGCAGCTTCTTGGTGCCCTTGATCCGGCCGGCCGGGTTCTCGGGGGTGTCGTCGGGGGCGCCCTGGACGTGCGGCATGACGGCGACGCCGGTCTCGAAGCCGGAGAGGCCGAGGGCCAGCTTGGGGAAGACGACGAGCGCGATGGCGATCATCATGAAGGGGTTGCCGTGCTGGGTGGTCAGGGCGTCGGACCAGTCGGCGACGACGTGCGGCCGGGTGATCACCTGCCAGAGGCCGACGGCGACCACGACCGCGTTGAGCGCGAGATAGGTGGCCACGAGGACCACGGCGACGCCGATGGCCTCGCTGAAGCCCTTGAGGAAGACCGCCCCGAGCAGGGCGATCAGGATCAGGGTGATCAGCACCTCGTGCCCGTGCAGGGTGCCCGTCAGGTGCGGGTTCTCCACCATGTGGGCCGTGGCGTCGGCGGCCGACAGGGTGATGGTGATCAGGAAGTCGGTGGCCGCGAACCCGAGCAGGGTGAGGACGAACAGCTTGCCCTTCCAGAAGGACAGCAGCCGCTCCAGCATGGCGATCGAGCCCTCGCCGTGCGGGCTCTCCTCGGCCACGCGCCGGTAGACGGGCAGGGCGCCGAAGAGGGTGAGGAGCACCAGCACGATCGTGGCGACCGGCGACAGCAGTCCGGCGGCCAGTGCGGCGATGCCGGGCTGGTAGCCGAGGGTGGAGAAGTAGTCGAGACCGGTCAGGCACATGACGCGCCACCAGGGGCGTCCTTCGTGCGCGGTGTCGGCGTGCGCCTGCTGTCTGGACCGGTCGGTCAAGCCTTCCAGCATCCACGCGCGCAGGCGTGAGGTGCGGGCCGGGGTGGCCATCGTGGGGGGCTCCTGTCGTGGGGCAAGAATCGGCCACCGGAGACCGATGGCTGAGCCAGCGTACGCAGCGAGACCGTTTTTGCACGTCAGGCGACCGATCCTGACACTTCCTTAACGCACGTCCGGCCGATGATCCGGAAATCCGATGGACAACGATCTTCCGGCCGACAGACTCACCGTATGACCCGACCCGATCCCAAAGAAGACCTGCGCGTCTACCTGCAGGACGCCCGCGACGCCCTCCTCTGGAAGCTGGAGGGGCTCGGCGAGTACGACGTGCGCCGCCCCCTGACCCCCTCCGGCACCAACCTGCTGGGCCTGGTCAAGCACCTGACCGGCGCCGAGGCCCTGTACTTCGGCGCCACCTTCGGCCGCCCCTTCGAGGCGCCGGGCCTGTGGATCACGGGCGACGCCGAGCCCAACGCCGACCTGTGGGCCACCCCGGACGAGTCCCGCGAGCGGATCACGGGCCTGTACCGGGCCGTGTGGGCCCACTCGGACGAGACGATCGCCTCGCTCGACCTCGACGCCGTCGGCCGGGTGGCCTGGGGCGCCCGGAACGAGACCACCCTGCACCGGAGCCTGGTGCACATGATCGCCGAGACCGACCGGCACGCCGGGCACGCCGACATCGTCCGCGAACTCGTCGACGCCACCACCGGCCTGCGGGCCGACGGCGAGTGCGTACCCGACGGCGACCCGGGGTGGTGGCGGGAGCACCACGACCGGGTGGAGCGGGCGGCCCGCGAGGCCGCCCGCGCCGATGTCTCCCCCGCCTAGCCCGGGGAGACCAGGCCCCACTCGTACGCCGTGATCACCAGCTGGACCCGGTCGCGGGCGCCCAGCTTGGTGAACAGACGTGCCACGTGGGCCTTGGCCGTGGCGACGGAGATGAACAGCTCCTCGGCTATCTCCCCGTTCGAGCGGCCCCGCCCGACCAGGGTCAGGACCTCGCGCTCCCGGTCGGTGATCCCCTCCACCGGCCGCGCGGCCCGGGCGGGCTCCGGGCGCGGGCCCCGGGCGAACTCCGCGATCAGGCGGCGGGTGACGCCCGGGGCGATCAGGCCGTCCCCGGCGGCGACCACGCGGACGGCCGCGAGGATGTCCTCCAGGGCCATGTCCTTGACCGCGAACCCGCTCGCGCCCGCGCGCAGCGCCCCGTAGACGTGCTCGTCCTCGTCGAAGGTGGTCAGGACCAGCACCCGGGGCGCGCCCGGGCCGCCGGTGATCCGGCGGGTGGCCTCGATGCCGTCCATCCCCGGCATGCGGATGTCCATCACCACCACGTCGGGCCCGTGCGCGGCGGCCAGCTCGACGGCTTCGGCACCCGTGCCCGCCTCGGCCACCACCTCCAGGTCGGCCGTCTCCCCGATGAGCACCCGCAGCCCGGAGCGGATCAGCGGCTGGTCGTCGACGAGCATCACCCGGACGCGGCCCCCGGTCACCACCCCTCCCCCGTCACCCCGGCGGGCAGCGGGATCTCCGCCGCCACCAGGAACCCGCCCTCGGGGCGCGGTCCGGCGCTGAAGCGGCCCCCGAGCAGGCCGACCCGCTCGTACATGCCGGTGATGCCGAAGCCGGTCCGCCCCCGGCGCACCGCCGCGCCCCTGCCGTCGTCGGCCACCTCCACCCGCAGCTCCTCCTCGCGGAAGTCCACGGTCACCCGGGCCCGGGCGGAGCTCCCCGCGTGCCGCACGACGTTGGTGAGGGCCTCCTGCACGATCCGGTAGACGGACAGGTCGATCTCCGGGGGCAGCGGACGCGGCTCGCCGGTCGTCCGGACGTCCACCGCGACGCCCGAACCCGTGAACGAGGCGGCCAGCGCGTCGAGGTCGGCGAGTCCCGGTGCGGGCCCCGTCGGGGCGGGTCCGGCGTCCCCGTCCGGTTGGGCCCGGCGCAGGGCGACCAGGGTCCGGCGCAGGCCCGCGAGGGTCTCCCGGCTGGTGCTCTCGATGGCTTCGAGCGCGTTGCGCGCCTCCTCGGGCCGGGTGGCGATGACCCGCCTGCCGACCCCCGCCTGGATGGCGACGACCCCGATGCTGTGGGCCACCATGTCGTGCAGCTCCCGCGCGATGCGCAGCCGTTCCGCGGTCACCGCCTCGGAGACGGCCCGGGCGCGCAGTTCCCCGGCGTGGACGCGCCGCTGGCGCACCAGCAGACCGGCCATGCAGCAGGTGCCCAGGGCGAGGACCGAGATCAGCAGCGCCGGGATGAGGACGGCACCGGGTGCGAGCAGGCCGACGGCGAGCAGTTCCACCCCCGCGACGGCGACCCCGGCGGCGATCGCCTGCCGGCGGGGGCGCACGGCCACGACCAGACCGAGGACCAGGTCCGCCGGGAGGTAGCCGAGCAGCCGCTCCGGGCCGTGCGGACCCATCGTCCCGAAGGCGACCAGCGTGGCGGCGATCAGGGTCAGGGCCAGGGCCGCCAGCGGCCGGCGCCGGAGCATCCCGGCGAGCAGGCTCAGCGCCAGCAGCAGCACGGCCGCCGCCACCAGCGGTCCGGAGCCCTGCGGGCCGGAGCCGAGGAGCAGGCCGGCGGTGAGGAGGTGGAGGAGGCCCGCGCCCCCGTCAAGGAGGGCCGGCCGCACCCCCGTTCCGGTGTCCGTCGCGAAGGGCGCCCGTGGCGCCGCTGTTGTGTCCATGCCGCGACAGTAATCACCGCACCGGGCACGGACATCGGCCCGCGGGCTTACGCCCCCGGGCGGGGTCCAGCGGCAGGCGGCCCCGCTGAAACCCGTTCGGCGGTGGGGCGTTAGAAGGACGGGCCGGCGCGTGCGCCCGCGCTCACGACCAGCCGTACGAGTACGAGGAGACAGATGACGGACACCGTGCGGGCCGGATCCGGCCGCGGGAGACTTGCGGCCCACTGCCGGCGGATCACCGAGGACCCCTCGTTCGGCATGGGCGTCTTCATCGTGATCCTGATCAACGCGGGCCTGATGGGGGCGGAGACGTACAGCGGCCTGGCCGCGTCCCAGGGCCGGGCCCTGCAACTGGCGGAGGACGCCTGCCTGGTCCTGTTCACCCTGGAGATGGTGCTGCGCATCGGCTCCTACGCGGACCGGCCGAAAGCATTCTTCCGGGACCCCTGGAACATCTTCGACCTGCTGATCGTGGCCTCGGCCTTCCTGCCGTTCCTGCGGTCGAACACCACCGTGCTGCGGCTGCTTCGCCTGGCCCGTGTGCTGCGCACCGCCCGCTTCCTGCCCCACCTGCGCATCCTGCTGCTCGCGGTCGGGCGCAGCCTGCCGGGCACGGCGAGCTTCCTGTTCGTCGGGGCGCTGGTGGTGTACGTGTACGCGATGGTCGGCTGGGTCTGCTTCGCGCACTCCGACCCGCAGCACTACGGCTCGATCGGCCGGGCCGCGCTGACCCTGTTCCTGCTGACCACCCTCGACGGGCTGACCGACGCCGTCCGGGCGGGGCTGGAGATCTCCCGGTTCAGCATCCTGTACTACGCCTCGTATGCGCTCCTCGCCTCGTTCGTGCTGGTCAACGTCCTGATCGGGGTGGTCCTCAACTCCCTGGACGAGGCCCGGGAGATGGAGGAGGCCGATGCCCGGGCCCGGGAGCGGGCGGGCCGGGACGCGGACGCGGCCGACGAGGTCCGGGAGCGGATCGCCGCGGCCCGCGTCGCCCTGGACGACCTGGAGGCGAGCCTCGACCTCGCGAGGTCCGCGCCCCCGGCCGCCCCCGGCCCCCGGGGCCCGGAGGAGCGCGAGCCGGAGCGGCGGCTGGAGACCGCCGTGTAGTCCCCCGGCCGTGCCCCCCGCCCGTCCCGCGGGCGGGGGACCGGCCATCGGCCGGGTCAGCCGCCGTCGCGTACGGCGACGATGCCGTTGAACACGCCGACGTAGGCTGTGCCGTCGGGGCCGAGGGTGATCGGCGCCCAGTTGTTGTCGTACAGCGGGCCGGTGCCCGTCAGCTGCCGCCAGCGGCGCTCACCGGTGCGGAAGTCGACCGCCGTGAGGTACCAGGCGTCGATGCCCCAGGCGTTGGGCTCCTTCTCGTAGAAGTAGAGCAGCCCGTTGCCGGTGGAGAGCTTGGGGACCACGGACGGGGAGCGGATCGCGCTCTCCCAGACCGTGTCGCAGCCGCTGCCGTCGGGGCGGACGTCGATGCGGCTGACGCCGCCGACGACGGACTTGCCCAGCAGCAGCGAGGTCACGTTCTCGTAGCCGTAGTTGTTCTCGACGACGAGGCTGTTGCCCCAGGTGATGAGGGAGTTGTCGGTGGTGGAGGCGCCGGAGCCGAAGACGGGCACCTTGCAGACCAGCCGCCGGTCGGCGGGGACGTCGGTGCCGCGCCGGTAGACCAGGACGTTCATCCGGTCGTCGGCGTTGTCGGTGATGGCGACGTAGCCGTCGCCGAACAGGTCCGGGGTGGTGCCCGAACCCTGGTTCACGGAGCCGGGCTTGGTTCCGGTCCCGCGGTCGTAGGTCTGGCGCCACTGGGCCTCGGGGGTGCCGTCGGCGGTGGCGCGGAAGCTGTAGAGGGCGTGGTCGCTGACGATGGAGACGCCGTCCTCGGCGACCGAGAAGGAGTTCTGGATCTCCTCGCCCTCCAGCCGGACCGAGCGGATCCGCGAGGTCCGCGGGTCCACGGTACCGACGCGCCCCTGGCGGGTGACCCACCAGATCAGGCCGTTCCAGTCGGGCATGACCGAGGTGACGGGGTCGCAGGTGCCGCTGGGCCACAGGTTGGTCCAGCCGACGCAGTCGTGCGGGACCTGTCCGGTGAGGTCCCAGTCGTTCTCGGCGGTGAACTTCCAGCTCCCGTCGGGGTTCTGGGAGTGGGCCAGGCGCAGGACGTGCTGGCGGGAGTCGGCCAGCACCGCGCGGTCCTCGTTGTCGAGGTAGAAGTAGGCGCCGCCCGAGGTGTCCTTGAAGATCTTCGAGAAGTCGAGCGAGGTGATCGCCTCGACCGTCGAGGAGCGCTGCGGGAGCTGGTACTCCGCGAGCGTGGCGAGCGTACGGGGCTCCAGGAGCTTGACCTTGAAACCGGAGAAGGTGCCGCAGACGGTGACGATGCGGCCGCCCGCGTCGAAGGTGGCGGTGGCGCATTCCCCGCCGAGCGCGGCGATCTTCTCGCTGGTGACCCGCGGGTTCCTGCCGAGCGGCCCGGACCACGGGGAGGTGGCGCTGCCGCCGGCGTCGGAGTGCATGCCGCTGCGGCCGTTGGGCGCGAGGAAGGGGTGCTGCGGCGGGGGCCCGCCCGGCAGCGGTGCGGCGGTCGCGGGGGCGCCGTCGTAGTGGGCGACCAGGCGGTGGCCGGGGGCCTGGGGGATCTCCTCGGCCTGGGCCGGGGAGCTGGTGCCCGCCAGGATCGTCAGGGCGGCGAGGGCGGGTACCGCGGCGCAGTTCAGTGATCTTCGGAACATCCGGTCGTCCTCCTTCTGGTGCAGTGCTGTTGACATCACGTCTGACATCGCGCCGCCGCCAGACGCTAGATCGCACCGCCCGAGGAGTCCATGGACGGGGAGGATGATTCATGAACGCGCAACAGTCGGTCAACCGCCCGCGATGTCGCTCCAGTTCACCGTGCGCCCGCACCAGCGGCCGAGCAGCACGGGATCGTGTCCGACGGCCAGCAGGCCGGCTCCGGTCTCCCTGCGGTACGCCTCCACCACGCCGACGAGGGCAGCCGTGGTGGAGGCGTCGAGCATGGCCGTCATCTCGTCGCAGACCAGCCAGCGCGGCCGCAGCACCAGGGCCCGGGCCAGGCAGGCGCGCTGCAGCTGGCCGTCGCTGACCTCGTGGGGGCGCCGGGCGAGGAGGTCCGCCCCGAGCCCGACCCGGTCGGCCAGGGCGTCCACGGCCGCGTCTGCCCCGTGACGACGGCCCGTTGCGCGGAGTGGTTCCGCGACGAGGTCGCGCAGCCTGAGGCGGGGGTCCGCCGAGAGCCGGGGCTGCTGGAAGACCACACCCACGCTGGTGCGCAGGGAGCGCGGGGCCCGGTGCCGGAAGCCGGTCACCGCGCGGCCGTCGAGGAGCACCGTCCCCCGGTCGGGCCGGTGCAGCAGGGCGGCGACCCGGGCCAGGGTGGACTTGCCGCAGCCGCTGGGCCCGAGCAGGCCGAGGGCCTCGCCGGGGCGCAGGGTCAGGTGGGCGTCGCGGACGACGGGGCTGCGGCGGTCGTAGCCGGCGGTGATGCCCTGGAGCTCAAGCACGGTGGCAGGCCACCCCTTCGGTCAGCGCCGGCCGGATGGTCCGGCAGGTGGCGTCGGCGAGGGCGCAGCGGGGCGCGAAGGCGCAGCCGGGCGGCAGGTCGCCGAGCTCGGGCGGGCTGCCCGGGATCGGGGTGAAGGCCCGCTCGGGCAGGGCGTCGAGCAGGCCGCGGGCGTAGGGGTGGCGCGGGCCCGGGCCGTCGAAGAAGGCTTCGGCGGGGGCGAGTTCCACGATCCGGCCCGCGTACATGACGGCGACGGTGTCGGCGATGCGCCGGGCGGCGGCCAGGTCGTGGGTGATCATCAGCAGGGCGCGGCCCGATTCCCGGGTGTGGGCGCGCAGTTCGTCGGCGGTCCGCTCGACGAGGTCGCGGTCGAGACCGGTGGTCGGCTCGTCGGCGAGCAGCAGGGGGGCGTCGCCGATGAGCGCGAGGGCGGTGGCGGCGCGCTGGGCGAGGCCGCCGGAGAGCTGGTGGGGGTGGTGGTCGAGGTGGCTCGCGGGGAAGGCGGCCCGGGCGGCGGCGGCCTCGGCGGCCGCGCGCGGGCCGCGGGACCCGGTGAGTTCCCGGACGGTCTCCTCCAGGTGGGAGCGGACGGTGCGGACCGGGGTGAGGTGGGCGGCGGGGCTCTGCGGGACCAGGGCGACGCGGCGGCCGCGGACCGTGCGGGCCAGGGTGTCCTCGTCGGCGGCGAGCAGGTCGAGCCCGTCGGGCAGGAGGGCGGATCCCGCGGTCTCGGCGTTGCCGGGGAGCAGCCCGAGCAGCGCGGAGGCCAGGACGGACTTCCCGCAGCCGCTCTCCCCGACGAGCACCAGGCACTCCCCCGCCGCCAGCCGGAACCCGGCGTCGGTGACGGCCTCGACGTACGTCCCGCCCGGCATCAGGAACCGTACGGAGAGCCCGTCGACGCGCAGGACGTCCCCTCCGGGTGTCACACCCGCGGCGCCCGTGCCGGTCGCATCCACCGGGTCGCAGCCCGTTGCGGCCGACCGACCGGGCAGCGGTGCCGGACCCGGCCCGCGCTCGCACCGCGCCTCCCGTGCCGAGACGGGGGCGGGGCCGGACGTGATCGCGTCCCGCCGCCCGGCGCCGGAGGCGCCCGTCGGGCCCGGCACGCCCCGCCGGACGGACGCCGGCGCGGGGGCGGGCGCAGGGCCACAGCCGGACGCAGGCCCGGAACCGGAGCCGCAGCCGCAGCCGTCGGCGGCCCGTACGGGGCCGGGCCCCTCCGCGCGGCCCTCCGCGGCGTCCGCTTCCTCGGGCCGGACCCCGGCGGGGCCGGGTCGCTGGGTGGTGGGATCGGGGCGGGTCACAGGTTCAGCTCCGAGCGTCGGCGGGGGTTCAGGCGGTCGCGCCAGGCGCCCGCGAGGCCGGCGATGGCCAGGGTCGGGAGGATCAGCAGCAGGCCGGGGAAGAGGGTGGGCCACCAGTCACCGGCGAGCAGCGAGCCGCGGCCGCCCTGCACGAGCGTGCCCAGGCTGGCCTGGTGGGCGGGCAGGCCGAGGCCGAGGAAGGACAGGGCGGACTCGTGCCACATGGCGTGCGGGACCATCAGGACCGCCGCGAGCCCGGCCTGCGGCAGCACCCCGGGCAGCAGGTGCCGGACGGTGACCCGCCACCGCGAGGCCCCGCCGGAGACGGCCGCGTCCACGTACGGCCGGCCGCGCAGCGAGAGCACCTCGGCGCGCACGATCCGGGCGGTGGACAGCCAGTGGGTCACCGCCACCGACGCCACCACCGGCCAGACGCCGGGCCGGAAGAGGGCGACGACGAACACGCCCAGCAGCAGGTGCGGCACGGACGACAGGGTGTCGACGGCCCGCATCAGCAGCCGGTCGGTCCAGCCGCCCAGCGCACCGGCGGCCGCGCCGACGGCCGTGCCGACGACGGTGGCGACGAGCGCCGCGACCAGGCCGACCAGCAGGGACACCCGCAGCCCGTAGACGCAGCGCAGCAGCAGGTCCCGGCCGAGGTCGTCGGTGCCGAAGGGGCGTGCCCAGGAGGGCGGGAGGAGTTTCGCGGAGAGGTCGACGGCCTGCTGGTCGAGCTGGACCAGGGGCGGCACCACCAGCACGGCCAGGACCAGCAGCGCCGCCACGGCGGCCGAGGCCCGCACCCGCAGGGTGCGGGTGGAGCGGCGGCCCTGGCCACGGCTGCGCCAGAGCGCGGCTTCAGCCATCGAAGCCCACCCTCGGGTCGGCGAGCCCGTACAGCAGGTCGGACAGCAGGTTGCCGGCCAGGACCGCGGCGGTGGCCAGCACGGTCAGCGCGGCCAGCAGCGGGAAGTCCACCGAGGTGGCGGCCTGCACGGTGGCGGCGGCGATCCCGGGCCAGCTGAAGACGGTCTCCACCAGCAGGGCTCCGGTGATCAGCTCGGGCACCCGGGACCCGACGAGCGTCAGCATCGGCAGCATCCCGGAGCGCAGGGCGTGCCCGAGCAGGACCCGGCGCTGCGACAGGCCCCGGGCGCGGGCCCCGCGCACAGGGTCCTCGTCCAGGGCGTCGGCGACGCCCTGGCGCACGTAGAGGAAGAACCAGGGCAGCTGGGAGATCCCGAGGACCAGCGCGGGCAGTACCAGATGGGTCGCGACCTGGCCGGGGGTGACCTCGGTGGAGGCGGCGTCGGTGAGCCCGCCGGAGGGCAGGACGCCCAGCCGGACGGAGAACAGCCAGACGGCCAGCAGCCCGAGCCAGTAGGCGGGGGCCGCCTCCAGGGTGTAGGCGAGGGAGCTCACCGTGCGGTCCAGGACCCCGCCCCGGCGGCGCGCCGCGAGCACGCCGAGGCCGGTGCCGAGGAGGACCGCGACGGCGAAGGCGCAGCCGGCGAGCAGCGCGGACCAGCCGAGCCGTCCGGCGATGGCGTCGGCGACGGGTTGCCGCAGGGCGGTGGAGTCGCCGAGGTCGCCGGTGAGGGCGGAGGTGAGCCAGTCCCACCAGCGGTCGAGGAGCGGCCGGTCCACGCCGAGGTTGGCGCGCAGCCGGTCGAGTTCGGCTCCGGAGGCGGTGAGTCCGGCGGTGCCGGCGTAGGCCTTGACGGGGTCGAAGGGGGAGAGGTCGGCGACGGTGAAGACGCCGAGGGTGACGACGAGCAGGACCGGGGCGGCGGACAGGATCCGCCGCCCGGCCATGCGGGCCATCGGCCCCCAGGGCGGGCTCGGGGCGCGGGCGGTCACTTCTGCTTCGGCTTCCAGGTCTCCACGTTCCACCAGGGGCCGGAGCCGAGGCCGTGGTCGTGCGGTTCGACCTGGGTGCTCAGGCCCTGCCACTTGTCGCCCACGACGTAGAGGTGGTCGATGTGGGTGAGGAAGACGTAGCCGGGGTTCTGGGCGAGCTCGCGCTGCACGGTGTCGTAGGCGGCCTTGCGGGCGGCCGGGTCGCCGCTGGTGCGGCCGTCGGAGACGGCGCGGTCGACGGCCGGGTTGTCGTACCGGGCCATGTTGTTGAAGCCGTCGCCGCCGAGGGAGGAGGTCAGCAGCTGGTACTGGTCGAAGTCGGGGTCGGCCGGGGAGCCGCCGCCGGCGAGGACCGCGTCGGTCTTCATCCGGGGTTCGATGACCTCCCAGGTCCCGGCCTCGGTCTTCACCTCGACGCCCGCCTTCTTGGCGTCGGAGGCGAAGGCCAGGGCGTGGTCCTGGCGGATCTTGTCGCCGGAGGTGTACCAGAGCGGGAAGGAGGCGCGGACCCCGTCCTTGACGCGGATGCCGTCCTCGCCGGTCTTCCAGCCGGCCTCGTCGAGGATCCGCCGGGCGCGGTCGAGGTCGTGGGGGCGCTCGGTGCCGGGGGTGAACCAGGGGCTGTCGGTGGGGACGGGGCCGTAGGCGGGCTTGCCCGCGCCGTCGAGGAGCTTGTCGACCATGGCCTTGCGGTCGACGGCGAGGTCGAGCGCCCGGCGGACCGCCACGTCACCGGTGACGGGGTGGTGGGTCGGGAGGGTGACGTTGCGATAGTCGAAGGTCTTGGCCGCGTACGTCTTCCTGTTCCCGTCCTTCTCGAAGCCGCGGGCCAGGTTGGGGGGCAGGATCGCGGCGTCGAGCTCGCCGGAGCGCAGCCGGGTGGCGCGGACGTCGTCGTCCTTGACGACGGCCATGGTGAAGTTCTTGACGGCGGGCTCGCCGCCCCAGTAGCCGGGGTTGGCCTTGAAGCTGAGCTTCTCGCCCTTGGACCAGCCGGCGAGGACGTAGGGGCCGGTGCCGACGGGCTTGGTGGTGAACTCACCGCTGTTGACGTCCTGGCGTCCCGCGACGTGCTCGGGGGCGATGGGCAGCACGGTGCGCTCGGCGAACGGCGCGTAGGGGTACTTGAGGGTGAAGACGACCCGGTCGGCGCCCTGGGCCGTGACGTCCTCGATCGCGTCGAGCTCGGTCCTGGAGGCGTTGTCGGTCTTCGGGTCGAGGATGGTGCGGTAGGTGAACTCGACGTCCTTGGCGGAGAAGGGCTGTCCGTCGCTGAACTTCACTCCCTGGCGCAGCCGGAAGGTGTAGGTGCGGCCGTCGGCGGAGACCTCGGGGAGGGCCTCGGCGAGCGCGGGCTTGAGCTTCATGTCCGCGTCGTGGGTGAGCAGCCCGTCGAAGATCTTGGAGTTGCCGTCCTTGCCGTAGCCGAGGAGGGGGCTGAGGGTCTCGGGTTCGGTGGCGATGCCGACGACGGCGGTGTCGGCCGAGGCGGGGGCCGAGGGGGTGGAGCAGGCCGTGACGCCCGTGATGAGTGCGGTGGCGAGCGCCGCGCCGGCGGCTCCCCGTACGTTCCGGGCCGTCATGCTGTGCACATCCCTGTTAAAGATCATCTGTTATTGCAAAGAGATCGCAATAATGCCAGACGGGATCAGAAGACGACGAACCCGGCCATACGGACGCCGGTTCCCGGTCACCGGGGTCTTGTCCGGCCGCCCCCGCCCGTGCCATATATGTCTAGACCTTTACGAGAGCACGTACGAGGAAGGCACCCCGTGCGACCCATCACGGCCCCGCGCCGCGCCGGGGCGGTCCTCGCGGCCCTCGCCCTCTGCCTGGCCGCCCCCGCGCTGAGCGCCTGCGGCGCGGACGGCGACACCACGCCCCCGCACGCCCCCGCCGGGCTCAGCGCCCAGGCGGGCAGCGCCACTTCGGTCCACGTGATGTGGGAGTCGGCCGCCCCCGGCGACGGGGTCACCGGCTACCAGGTCTTCCAGGACGGCCGGCTGGTGCGGGAACTCCCCGCCGAGAAGACCATGACGGACGTCACCGGGCTCACCCCGCAGACCGCCTACGCCTTCACCGTCCGGGCCCGCGACGCCGCCGGGAACCGCTCCGCCGAAGCCCCCGCCGCACGGGCCACCACCCCCGCCGCCAAGCCCGAGGACCACGCCCCGCCCACCGCCCCGTCCACCACCACCGGCCGCACCGAAGGCCCCCGCACGGTCCGCCTCAGCTGGACCCCGGCCACGGACGACACGGGCGTGACGGCGTACGACGTCTACCAGGGCGGGATCCGGATCCACACCGCAGGCGCCGCCGAGGACTCCACCACCCTCACGGACCTCCAGCCCGGCACCGCCTACTCCTTCACCGTCCGGGCCCGCGACGGCTCCGACAACAGCTCCCCCGACGGCCCCCCGGTCGCCGTGACCACCCCCGGTGACCCCGCCCAGGGCCCCGGCACCGCCCCCGGCGCGTTCACGGCCGCCGCCTCCCCCGGCGCGGTCGAGCTCGGCTGGACCGCCCCGGACGCCGGCCGCGGGACGGACGAGTACCAGCTCTACGTCAACGACCGGCCCGTCACCGTCATCCGGTTCGGGGCCGGAGCCGTTCCGAAGGGCCGCGCCTCCTACCGCCTCACCACCACCGAACCCGCCGGCACCGCCTGGACCCTGAAACTCCGCGCCCGCCTGCCCGACGGCAACTGGGGCGCCTTCTCCGAGGAGCGCCGCATCACCCTCCCCGGGTGACACCGGTGGACCCGGTGGACCGGACCACCCCCACCGATCCGGCCGAACGGCACTGCCGCGCAAGAAGATCGCGCACAATACAACCGTGTTCGGTGAGTACTCGGTCAACCACGGTCAGGCAGGTGCCAGCAGTGGCGGCAGTGCGTCAGAATCTGGCGCCGTGCCGGGAAACCTACCGCCGGAAACGGCGAGCTTCGTCGGCCGCGAGGCCGAACTCGACCGCCTCGACGGCCTGCTGGACCAGCGAAGACTGATCACCCTGACCGGGGTCGGCGGGGTCGGCAAGTCCCGGCTCGCCCTGCGGGCCGCCGCCCGCCCCGGCCGGGGCCGGCCCGACGGGGTCTGGTGGGTGGAGCTCTCCCCGCTGCGCGACCCCGGGCTCCTCACCACCACCCTCGCCCACACCCTCGGCCTGACCATCGGCGTCGCCGGCCAGAGCGGGCAGTCCCTCGACGAGGAGCTGTGCGCGTGGATGGCCGACAAGAACCTGCTGCTGGTCCTCGACACCTGCGAGCACCTGGTCGCCCCCGTCCGGCACCTGGTGGGCGAACTCCTGCAGTCCGCACCCGGCCTGACGGTGCTGGTCACCTCCCGCGAACGGCTCGGCTCCCCCGGCGAGGCCGTGCTGGAGGTCCGGCCGCTGCCCTGCGAGGGACCCGACTCCGACGCCCTCACCCTCTTCCGGGCCCGCGCGCTGGCCGCCTCACCCCAGGCCGCCGCCACCCTCGCCGACCCCGACCGGGCCGCCCTCGCCGCCGAGGTCTGCCGCCGGCTGGACGGCATCCCGCTGGCCCTGGAGCTGGCCGGCGCCCGGCTGCGGCTGTGGACCCTGGAGCGGATGGCACAACTGCTGGGCGCCCGCTTCGAGGTGCTCGCCGACAGCGGCCGGGCCGCACTCCCGGCCCGGCACCGGACCCTGCGGACCGCCATCGGGTGGAGCCACGAACTGTGCGAGCCGCTGGAGCGGCTGCTGTGGGCCCGGCTGTCGGTCTTCGCCGGGGACTTCGACGCGGCCGCCGCCCGGACGGTCTGCGCCGGCGGGCCCCTGCCCGCGGCCCGGGTGGAGCGGCTGCTGGAGGGGCTGGTCGCCAAGTCCGTGGTGCGCCGGTCGCGGGAGCGGGGCACGGGGACCCGCTACCGGATGCTGGACACCATCCGCGAGTTCGGCCACGACTGGCTGGCGGAGCTGGACGAGGTGCGGACCGTCGCGGACCGCCACGCCCACTGGTACGCCTCCCTCGCCCGGGCCGCCGAGCGGGACTGGATGGGGCCGGGGCAGGTGGACTGGTACCGCAGGATGAGCACCGAGCACGCACAGCTGCGCACCGCCCTGGAGCACCTGCTCGGGACGGACCCGGCCGCGGCCCTGGAGATGGCCGGTGCCCTCTGGTTCTTCTGGTTCTCCTGCGGCCACCTCCAGGAGGGCCGGGGCTTCCTGGAGCGGGCCCTCGCCCAGGTCCCGCCGACGGGCGCCGAGCACGCCCAGGCGCTGTGGGCGCTCGGGCTGACGATGCTGCTCCAGGGCGACCTGGGGGCGGCCCGGCTGACGGGGCTGGCGTCCGTGCGGGCCGCCGACGCGCTCGACGACCCCGAGGGCCGGCTGCGCGCCGCCTACCTGCGGTCGGTGTCGCTGCTGATGCCGGGCGACCCGGTACGGGCGCTCGCGCTGGCGGGGCCCCCGGCGCGGGCGGGCCACGGCGGCGAGGGCAGCGGGGCGGGCCGGCTGCTGTGCCAGCTGGTGAGCGCGTACGCCCTGTGCGACCTCGGGCGCTTCGAGGAGGCCGCCGAAGAGGCGGAGGGGCTGCGCACGGCGTGCGTGGAGCTGGGCGAGCGCTGGATGCGGGCCTACGCGGACTACGTCCTGGCCGTCTCGGCGCTCGGGCTGGGGCGGCACGCGGAGGCCGCCCGGCACGTACGGGCGATGCTGTCCGGCAAGCGGCTGCTGAACGACCGCTTCGGCATCGCGATCGGCCTGGACATGCTGGCCGCGGCGGTGGCCGGACTGGGCGACGGGGAGCTGGCGGCGCGGCTGCTGGGCACCGGGCACGCCTGGTGGCGCACGGTGGGCCGGCCGCAGATGGGCTCGCCCTCGCTGACGGCCCTGCGGGACCAGGGCGAGCGGCAGGCCAGGGCGGCGATCGGGGACGCGGCGTACGAGAGCGCGTTCCGGGGTGGCGCGGCGACGTCCACCGGCTGAGTCCCAGCCGGTGGACGGCGTAATCCGAGGGCTCCCGTCAGTACGGGAGGGGTCTGCCCGACGGTGTGCGCAGGTCCAGGTCTCGGGGGGCGGGCTTGGGGACGGGCTTGCGGATCAGCTGCTGGCGCATGCTGCCTCCTCGCTCAGACCAGGGCCGGGCGACGGGGTTCCACCGTCCGGCCTTCGGGGAGCAGTTCCCCGGTGTCGTCGAAGACCACCACGCCGTTGCAGAGCAGGCTCCAGCCCTGTTCGGGATGGAAGGCCACGGTGCGGGCAGCGTCACGATCGGCGCTGTCGGCGGGCGGGCAGGGGGGCTGGTGAGAGCACATGGCGCACCTCCTCGCAGAGTGGGGCGGGAGGGCCGGTGGTCACCCGGTCGATTCCGCGATCCACGGTGGCGGCGAGTATTGCCGATCGCCGCACCCGGACGGAACCCATATTCGAGGTCGAGTTCAGGGTGTGTATGCCCGCTCACCATGCGCTCATGCCCGCCATCCGGATCTTCTCCGCGCACCGGGGCCGCACCGCCCCGCAATCCCGGGCCGAACGCCCCCTCAAACCCGGACGATCACCCCAACCCGACCACCCCCACCCCTCCCCCGAGTGGCAGGGATCACACAGGACCCACCCGCCCGATCCGCGGCTGGCGGATCTAGCGGATCGACATGCCCGACAGGGTGCGGGCGATGACCAGGCGCTGGATCTCGCTCGTGCCCTCGAAGATCGTGTAGATGGCCGCGTCCCGGTGCATCCGCTCCACCGGGTACTCCCGGGTGAAGCCGTTGCCGCCGAGGATCTGGACCGCCTGGGCGGTGACCTTCTTGGCCACCTCGCTCGCGTAGAGCTTCGACATGGAGCCCTCCGCCGCGGTGAAGGGCTTGCCCGCGATCGCCATCCACGACGCCCGCCACACCAGCAGCCGGGCCGCGTCGATCTGCGTGCGCATGTCCGCGAGCTGGAAGGCCACCCCCTGGTTGTCGATGATCGGGCGGCCGAACTGGGTGCGGGTCTTCGCGTAGTCGAGGGCGACCTCGTAGGCGGCGCGGGCGGTGCCGACCGCCATGGCGCCGACGGCCGGCCGGGAGGCCTCGAAGGTGGCCATGGCGGCGTTCTTCACCCGCTCGCCACCCCCCGCCTTCGCCTTCTCGCGGGCCCGCGCGAGCCGCTCGTCGAGCTTCTCCTTGCCGCCGAGCAGGCAGGAGCCGGGGATGCGCACGTCCTCCAGGACCACCTCGGCGGTGTGCGAGGCCCGGATGCCGTGCTTCTTGAACTTCTGGCCCTGCGAGAGGCCCGGAGTGCCCGGCGGGACGATGAAGGAGGCGTGGCCCTTGGTGCCGAGCTCGGGGTCGACCACGGCGACGACGATGTGGACGCCCGCGATGCCGCCGTTGGTGGCCCAGGTCTTGGTGCCGTTCAGCACCCACTCGTCCGCGGCCTGGTCGTAGACGGCCCGGGTGCGCATCGCGCCGACGTCGGAGCCGGCGTCCGGCTCGGAGGAGCAGAAGGCGGCGACCTTCACGTCGTCCGGGGTGCCGTACATCTGCGGGATCCAGGTGCCGATCTGCTCCTCGGTGCCGTTGGAGAGGACGCCGATGGCCGCGAGGCCGGTGCCCACGATCGACAGGGCGATGCCCGCGTCGCCCCAGAACAGCTCCTCCATGGCCATCGGGATGCCCAGGCCGGTGGGGTCGAAGAACTGCTGGGCGTAGAAGTCCAGGGAGTAGATGCCGACCTTGGCCGCCTCCTGGATCACCGGCCAGGGGGTCTCCTCGCGCTCGTCCCACTCCGCCGCCGCGGGCCGGATCACGTCGGCGGCGAAGCCGTGGATCCAGTCGCGGACCTGCTTCTGGTCGTCGTTGAGCTCCATGGTGAACTCCGCCATGTCCCCTCCAGCTGCTTCACACGGCCGTGCGGCCACACCCGGCAGACCCGCCCCACGAGCGAGTTACTGCCGGTAACCTTGACAAGGAACACAGTCTGTTACCGGCCGGTAAGCACTGTCAAGCACCGCCGGATCGAACGTCAGGGTGTGCGGGGTGTTACGTTGCGTGGGCGTCACGCACATCGCAAGGGCGGGGAGAGAAACACGTCATGCAGACCACCCAGGAGGCCGGAGCCGGCGAGCCGGGAGCCGGCGAGCGCCGCCGGCGCGAGCTCCTCGAGGCGGCGGACCGCGTCGTCCTCAGGGACGGCCCCAAGGCCTCCATGAACGCCATCGCGGCGGAGGCGGGCATCACCAAGCCCATCCTCTACCGCCACTTCGGCGACAAGGCGGGGCTCTACCAGGCCCTGGCCGTCCGGCACACCGACGCCCTGCTCGACTCGCTGCGGGCCGCGCTCGACGCCCCGGCCGAGCGCCGCAGCCGGGTGGAGTCCACCCTCGACACCTATCTCGCCGCCATCGAGGCCCGCCCGCAGGTGTACCGGTTCCTGATGCACCCCGCCGAGGACTCGCAGAGCTCCGAGCGCGGCTTCGACGTCGGCCTGCACTCCGCCCCGCTGCTGCGCCGGCTCGGCGAGGAACTGGCGCAGGTGGTGGGCGAGCGCGTCGACCTCGGCCCGGGCGGCGAACAGCTCGCCCGGATCTGGGGGCACGGCATCGTCGGCATGATGCACGCCGCCGGGGACTGGTGGCTCGGCGAGCGCCCGTGTTCCCGGGCCGACCTGGTGGCCGGCCTCACCGACCTGCTCTGGGGCCGCCTGGCCACCGCCGGCAACCGCGCGGACGGCCCGGGCTTCTGAACCGCCCGGGGCCGCGACCGGAGGACTAGCGCGGCCCGGCCGCCTTGCCCCAGGAGGTCTTGCGGATGGCCCGGCGCAGCAGCCGGGCGCGCAGACCGGTCACCCGGTCCGCGTAGACGGTGCCGTCGAGGTGGTCGCACTCGTGCTGGAGGCAGCGGGCGAAGAACCCGGTGCCCTCGATCCGCACCGGCTTCCCGTCGGAGGTGACCCCCTCGACGACCGCGCGGTCGAAGCGGGCGGTGCCCGCCTCCAGGCCGGGCAGCGACAGACAGCCCTCGGGGCCGAGGAACTCGTCCCCGTCGGCCTCGACCAGACGCGGGTTGACGACGTGGCCCACATGGCGGACGTCCTCGTCGTCGGGGCAGTCGTAGACGAAGACCCGCTGCCCGGTTCCGACCTGGTTCGCGGCGAGGCCGACGCCCTGGGCGGCGTACATCGTGGCGAACATGTCCTCGATGAGGCGGTCGAGTTCGGGGCCGAAGTCGGTGACCTCGGCGCAGGCGGAATGGAGCACCGGATCACCCAGCAGGCTCATGGTGCGGACGAGTCCGGTGGTACCGGGGATGGGGCGCTGTCGCATGGCCGTAAGGGTACGACGGGCGAATATATGAGGAGATCCGCGGCGGACCGGGGGCGCCGCGGTCAAGGCTCCGGCCGGTACTGGATAGGCTGGGGCGACCGACGCTAGGAGGACAAAGGACGATGGCAGGCAACACGGAGCCGCTTTCGCCGCGGGCCAAGCTGGCCGTGACGGCGGGCAAGGCCGCGGCGGCGGTGTCGCGGGCCGCGGGACGCGGAAGCGGATCGGTGATCGGTGGCAAGGTCGCACTCAGGCTGGACCCCGATCTCCTCGGCGCGCTGGCGCAGCATCTCGATGTCGTCCTCGTCTCCGCGACGAACGGCAAGACCACGACGACCCGTCTGATCGCCGAGGCCCTGCGGGCCAGCGGTCCGGTCGTCTCGAACGCGCTGGGCGCGAACATGCCGGCGGGCATCACCTCCGCCCTGGCCGGCGGCTCGGACGCCAAGTACGGCGTCATCGAGGTCGACGAGAAGTACCTGGCCGGGGTGGCCCGGGACGTCACCCCGAAGGTGATCGCCCTGCTGAACCTCTCCCGCGACCAGCTGGACCGCGCGGCCGAGACCCGCATGCTCGCCGAGAAGTGGCGCGAGGGGCTCCAGGGCTCCAAGGCGGTCATCGTGGCGAACTGCGACGACCCCCTGATCGTGTGGTCGGCCTCCTCCTCGCAGAGCGTGGTGTGGGTCGCGGCCGGCCAGGAGTGGAAGGACGACGCCTGGTCGTGCCCCTCCTGCGGCGGTGTGATGCAGCGCCCGGGCGACGACTGGTTCTGCGGCGAGTGCGGTTTCCGCCGCCCGACCCCGACCTGGGTGCTCTCCGGCGACCACGTGCTGGACCCGCACGGCTCGGCCTGGCCGATCCACCTCCAGCTGCCCGGCCGCGCGAACAAGGCGAACGCCGCCACCTCGGCCGCCGTGGCCGCCGTCTTCGGCGTGCCCCCGCAGGTCGCGCTGGAGCGCATGTACCAGGTCCAGGCCGTCGCCGGCCGCTACGACGTGGTCTCCTTCCAGGGCCGCGACCTGCGCCTGCTGCTCGCGAAGAACCCGGCCGGCTGGCTCGAAACGTTTTCGCTGATCGACGGGCCCCCGGCGCCGGTGATCCTCTCGGTGAACGCCCGCGGCGCGGACGGCACCGACACCTCCTGGCTGTGGGACGTGGACTACCCGCGGCTCGCCGGCCACCCGATCTTCGTGATCGGCGACCGCAAGCTGGACCTGGCCGTCCGCCTGGAGGTCGCCGGCCTGGACTTCCGGGTCTGCGAGACCCTCGACGAGGCCGTGCAGCTGGCGCCGCCCGGGCAGATCGAGCTGATCGCCAACTACACCGCCTTCCAGGACGTGCGCCGCCGCGTCGGCAACTAGTCACCCATAGAGGACAAGAGCATGAGCGACAACAGCCTGCGTCTGGTGTGGGTCTACCCCGACCTGCTCAGCACGTACGGAGACCAGGGCAACGCCCTCGTGGTGGAGCGCCGGGCGCGCCAGCGCGGCCTGGACGTGCAGCGCGTGGACGTGCGCAGCGACCAGCCCATCCCCACCTCGGGCGACATCTACCTGATCGGCGGCGGCGAGGACCGGCCGCAGCGGCTGGCCGCCGAGCGGCTGCTGCGCGACGGCGGCCTGGAGCGCGCCGTCTCGAACGGGGCGATCGTCTTCTCCGTCTGCGCGGGGTACCAGATCCTCGGCAACGAGTTCGTCAACGACATGGGCGAGCGCCAGCAGGGCCTGGGCCTGCTGGACGTCGTGACCGTGCGCGGCGAGGGCGAGCGGTGCGTCGGTGACGTGCTCGCGGACATCGACCCGCGGCTGAACCTGCCCCCGCTGACGGGCTTCGAGAACCACCAGGGCGTCACGCACCTGGGTCCGACGGCCAAGCCGTTCGCCCGCACACGCCTCGGCCGGGGCAACGGCACCGGTGACGGCACCGAGGGCGCGTACAACGACACCGTCTTCGGTACGTACATGCACGGACCCGTGATGGCCCGCAACCCGCTGATCGCGGACCTGCTGCTGAAGCTGGCCCTCGACGTGAACGCGCTGCCGGCCATAGACGACCGCTGGTACGAGGCGCTGCGCAACGAGCGCATCGCGGCGGCCACGCAGCCCGCGTAGCACCCCGCGGCACACGCCGTCCGGCCCGGACCCCCCTCGGGGGGGGTCCGGGCCGACGTGCGTTCGTACGATCTTCCGTTTGGTATGTCCTTCCTGTGGAGGATGGTTCAGTCCACTGGGAATCCGCTTGTAGGGTGACGGTTAGTTCCAACCGGACGACGTGGTCCGGTCGTCGGCCCACGTTGCAAAGGTTCTCTCTGCCATGCGCATTGGTGTGCTCACTTCCGGTGGCGACTGCCCCGGCCTCAATGCCGTCATCCGCTCCGTCGTGCACCGCGCCGTCGTCGACCACGGGGACGAGGTCATCGGCTTCCACGACGGCTGGCGCGGCCTGCTGGAGTGCGACTACCGCAAGCTCGACCTGGACTCCGTGGCCGGCATCCTGGCCCGCGGCGGCACGATCCTCGGCTCCTCCCGCGTCCAGCCCGCGCACCTGCGCGACGGCGTGGAGCGGGCCCGCGGCCACGTCGCCGACCTGGGCCTGGACGCGATCATCCCGATCGGCGGCGAGGGCACGCTCAAGGCCGCCAACCTGCTCGCGCAGGGCGGCCTGCCGATCGTCGGCGTGCCGAAGACCATCGACAACGACATCTCCTCCACCGACGTCACCTTCGGCTTCGACACCGCCGTCGGCGTGGCCACGGAGGCCCTCGACCGGCTGAAGACCACCGCCGAGTCGCACCAGCGCGTGATGGTCGTCGAGGTCATGGGCCGGCACACCGGCTGGATCGCCCTGCACTCGGGCATGGCGGCCGGCGCGCACGCCATCGTGGTCCCGGAGCGTCCGTTCGACATCGAGGAGCTGACGGCGATCGTCGGCGAGCGCTTCTCGGCCGGCAAGCGGTTCGCGATCGTCGTGGTCGCCGAGGGCGCCAAGCCGCGCCCCGGCTCGATGGACTACGCGCAGGGCGGCACGGACCAGTACGGCCACGAGCGGTTCGCCGGCATCGGCAACATCCTCGCCGTCGAGCTGGAGCGGCGCCTGGGCAAGGAGGCCCGTCCGGTCATCCTGGGCCACGTCCAGCGCGGCGGCACGCCCACCGCCTACGACCGGGTCCTGGCCACCCGCTTCGGCTGGCACGCGGTGGAGGCGGCGCACCGGGGCGAGTTCGGCATGCTGACGGCCCTGCGCGGCACGGACATCGTGATGGTCCCGCTGGCCGAAGCGACCTCGCACCTCAAGACGGTCCCGGGCGCCCGCTACGAGGAGGCCCAGACCGTCCTGTGACGTTCAACCCGTTCTGACCCCTTCGGCCGCCCCCGGACGCGAGTGCGTCCGGGGGCGGCACTACTGTGGTGGGGCGCCACAGTCAAGGGAGTGAACAGATGGACCACAGCGGTCACGGCATGGACATGAACATGGATATGGACATGAACATGGACCTGCCGCCGTTCACGCTCGGACGCGGCCTGGAGTTCTCCTTCGACGCGTTCTTCCTCTTCGGCTCCCTGATCGCGCTCGCCCTGTACGGCTGGGGCGTGGTGCGGCTGCGCCGGCGCGGGGACGAGTGGCCGCTGGGCCGGACCGTCGCCTTCGTCGTCGGCGTGCTGACGGTGATGCTGGTGATGTGCACCAAGCTGAACGACTACGGCATGGTCATGTTCAGCGTGCACATGGTCCAGCACATGGTGATCAGCATGGTCACCCCCATCCTGGTGCTGCTCGGCGCGCCGGTGACCCTCGCCCTGCGCGCGCTCCCGCCGGCCCCCCGGGGCAGCAAGGGCCCGCGTGAGCTGCTCCTGATGCTGCTGCACAGCCGGTACATGCGGATCGTCACGCATCCGGCCTTCACCATCCCCATGTTCATCGCCAGCCTCTACGCCCTGTACTTCACCCCGCTCTTCGACTTCCTGATGCAGAGCAAGGCCGGGCACATCGGCATGATGGTCCACTTCCTCGCCGTCGGCCTGATCTTCTTCTGGCCGATCATGGGCGTGGACCCGGGCCCGCACCGCCCCGGCTACGTGATGCGGATGCTGGAGCTGTTCGCGGGCATGCCCTTCCACGCCTTCTTCGGCATCGCCCTGATGATGGCGAGCGAGCCGATGATCAAGACGTACGCGAACCCCGCGGCTTCCCTGGGCATCGACGCCCTGGACGACCAGCACTGGGGCGGCGGCATCGCCTGGGCCTTCAGCGAGATCCCCTCGGTGCTCGTGCTGATCGCCCTGGTCTACCAGTGGTACCACTCCGAGCAGCGGGCGGCGAAGCGCTCGGACCGGGCCGCGGACCGGGACGGCGACAAGGAGCTGGAGGCGTACAACGCCTATCTCGCCTCGCTGCAAGGGCGCGGCCAGTAGCGCCGGACCCGCTCGGCGGGCCACCATGGGGCATGACCGGATCCGTTAAGGCGATGGCCGTCACGACCTTCGCCGCCCTGGTGGCCGTCTCCACGTACTCCGTGGCCCTCGGCAGCAACGGCTGGCTGTGGTTCGGCTGGGTGGTGCTGGGGCTGCTGACCCTGGGCCTGGCCGCCTCCCGCGGCTCCTGACCACCCGCCCGGGCCCGCGCGGCCCGCTCCTCGCCACCGCATGGCTGATCCGTTCGTGGTCCGACCGTCGGGTGAAGGGAAGCACCGGGTGTTCTACCACCTGCTCAAGCACGTGCTGCTCGGTCCGCTGCTGCGACTGCTGTTCCGGCCGCGGATCGAGGGCCTGGAGAACATCCCCGACGAGGGGGCCGCGATCGTCGCGGGCAACCACCTGTCCTTCTCCGACCACTTCCTGATGCCCGCGATCCTGCGGCGCCGGATCACCTTCCTGGCGAAGGCCGAGTACTTCACCGGGCCCGGGCTCAAGGGCCGGCTGACCGCCGCCTTCTTCCGCAGCGCCGGGCAGATCCCGGTGGACCGCTCCGGCAAGGACGCCGGGCAGGCGGCGCTGCGCGAGGGGCTCGGGGTGCTGGCCGAGGGCGAGCTGCTCGGCATCTACCCGGAGGGGACGCGCTCGCACGACGGGCGGCTCTACAAGGGCAAGGTCGGGGTCGCGGCGATGGCGCTGGGGGCCGGGGTGCCGGTCGTCCCGTGCGCGATGCTGGGCACCTTCGAGATCCAGCCGCCCGGGCAGACCCTCCCGAAGATCCGGCGGGTGACGATCCGCTTCGGCGCCCCGCTGGAGTTCTCCCGGTACGCGGGGATGGAGGGCGAGCGGGCGGTGCTGCGCGCCGTGACCGACGAGATCATGTACGCGATCCTGAACCTCTCCGGCCAGGAGTACGTCGACCGGTACGCGGCCGAGGTCAAGGCCGAGGAAGAGGAGGAGCGGAAGAAGGCCCGGCGCACGAAGCGCTGAGCCTCCTCCCGCTCGTCGGGGTTCCCGGGGTCCTAGCGGACGGCCGGGAGCTCCTCCCGCTTGACCTGCTCCGAGGCCGGGGCCTGGGCGAGGGACTTCGCGGCGGCCGGGGCCGGCGGCACCGGGGTGGCGTGCGGGCCGCACTTCACGTCCGTGGCGTCGACCTTGCCGGTCAGCAGGTAGGCGTCCACCCGCGTGTTGATGCAGGGGTTCACCAGGCTGGTGACGCCGTGCGAACCGGCGTTCTGCTCGGTGATCAGGCGCGAGCCCGCCAGGCGGCGGTGCAGCTCGACGCCGCCCTTGTACGGGGTGGCCGCGTCACGCTCGGACTGGACGATCAGGACCGGGGCGATGTTCTTCGCGCCGACCGTGATCGGGGTGCTCTGCTTGGACTTCCAGGTCGCGCAGGGCAGGTTCATCCAGGCGTTCGACCAGGTCAGGAACGGGTACTTCTTGTTGAGCTCGGTGTTGTCCCGGTCCCACTTGGCCCAGCTGGTGGGCCACTTGGCGTCGGCGCACTCCACCGCGGTGTAGACGGCGTTGCTGTTCTCGGAGGCGGCGTTGCCCTTGAGGTCCGACATGTCCGGGGCGTTGGCCTCGATCAGCGGCTTCTCGTCACCGGCGGCCCAGGCGCTGAAGGCCTGCGCGACCGGGACCCACGAGGAGTCGTAGTACGGGGCCTTCTGGAAGAAGCCGATGAGCTCGTTCGGGCCGACCACGCCGCCGAGCGGGTTGGCCTTGGCCTGGGCGCGCAGCTGCTGGTACTTGGCCTCGACCTTGGCGCGGGTGTCGCCGAGGTGGAAGGTGGAGTCGTACTTGGCGACCCAGTCCTGCCAGTCGTTCCAGCGGGTCTGGAAGGCGACGTCCTGCTCCAGGTTGGCCTGGTACCAGATGTTGTCGGTGTCCGGGTTGACCACCGAGTCGACGATCATGCGGCGCACGTGGCCCGGGAAGAGGGTCGCGTAGACCCCGCCCAGGTAGGTGCCGTAGGAGACGCCGAGGTAGTTGATCTTCTTCTCGCCGAGGGCGGCCCGGATGACGTCCAGGTCGCGCGCGGTGTTGGGGGTGGTCATGTGCGGCAGCATCTCGCCGCTGCGCTCCTTGCAGCCGTCCGCGTACTCGGCGGCGAGCTTGCGCTGGGCGAGCTTGTCGGCCTCGCTCGACGGGACCGGGTCGGCCTTGGGGGCCTTCACGAACTCCTGCGGGTCGATGCAGGAGATGGGCGCGGAGTGGCCGACGCCGCGGGGGTCGAAGCCCACGAAGTCGTACGCCTTCGAGGTGTTGACCCACAGCGGGCTCTTGGTGGTGACCCGGCGCGGGAAGCGCATGCCGGAACCGCCCGGGCCGCCCGGGTTGTAGATGAGGGCGCCCTGGCGCTCGTCCTTGGTGCCCGTGCTGACGGCGCGGTCGACGGCGATGTCGATGGTCTTACCGAAGGGCTTGGAGTAGTCGAGCGGGACCTTCACCCAGCCGCACTGGATCGGCTTCTCGAAGCCCCAGTCGGCCGGGCAGTCCTTCCAGTCGATGCCGGTGCGCGCGGCGCGGGCGGCGGCGATCTGGGCGCCGACGGCCTCCGCGGCCCCGTTGTCCCTGTTGGTCGGAGCCGCCGAGGCGGACGGCGCCAGCAGCAGGCCCGCCGCCAGCGCGCCGGTGATGAGAGTGGCGGCGCTCCCCAGCGTCGCGTTGCGAATCACGTGGTTGATCCCCCTGGTCATGTGCCGCGTGAGGCGGCCGGGTTGGGTCAGGGGGATCCTTTCGCCTGACGGGTACCTGGCAACAGACCGAGGTCGAGTTCTTTGCCAACCCGATAACCGGGAAGGGGTGTACCGCTGAGCGGTGTCCCTTTCGCCCGCAGTCGCCCGCCCGTCGGTCGGAGGGCCTCCCCGTCTCACCAGCCGAACGTCCGGGCCGCCTCCTCCAGCAGCTCGCGCAGCCGCAGCGCGTCCGGGGCCAGGGCCGTCACCAGCACGGCCGGACCGGCGAGCGGGGTGACCGCCGCGAACTCCCCGAGCACCGCCGCCCGCGGCGGATCCTGCTCGAACCGCGGGTCCACGACCAGGAGCTGGCCCAGCGTCCGGTGTCCGGCGAGGCCCGCCGGGCCGTCCCAGCCGCCCGGGGCGCCGGGTCCGCACGAGAGCTCCTGGTCCAGCAGCGGGCGGCCGCCCCGGGTGACGGTGAGGCGGCTGCGCAGCAGGCCGGGGGCCTCGCCGGTGCGTCCGAGCACCTGCTCCTCGCGCAGCATCAGGCGGGCCGAGGGGGCCAGTTCCGCGCGGGTGGAGACCCGCAGGTCGCTGCCGCGCACCGAGACCAGCGGCTCCGGCAGCCAGCGCACCGCCGACTCCTCGGCCAGCGCCAGCCGTACGTCGTAGTGCGCGCTCTCCCCGCGCCGGCCGGGCAGGGCCAGGGTGGCGGCCGCCGAGCGCAGGTCGAGCCGGGCGCCCGGGCCCGCGTCGGCCTCCACCGCGAGGTGGTCGCCGCCGAGGGGGGCGCTCATCGCGCCGATCAGCATCACGCCGGCCTCGGGGCCCTCGCTGCGGACCCGGCGCAGGGCGAGCGGCCCCTCGCCGGCCAGCACGGGCAGGGCGGTGCCGCCGCGCCCGTCGGCGGTGGCGGCGATGCGGGCGGTGGCCCGCAGCCCGGCCGGGGAGGCGGCCGGGGCTTCGGCGGGGGGTGCGCTGGTCACCGTACGGCCCAGGCGGCGAGGCGCTCGCGGACCCAGGCGGCCACCGGGGCCACGCCCTCGGCGCCGCGCAGGGACTGGAAGGCGACGGGCAGGTCGCCGCGCTGCTCGGCGGCGTCGCGGGCCATCCGCTCCAGGTCGGAGCCGACGTACGGGGCGAGGTCGGTCTTGTTGACGACGAGCAGGTCGGCGGTGGTGACGCCGGGGCCGCCCTTGCGCGGGATGTCGTCGCCGCCGGCCACGTCGATGACGAAGATCTGGGCGTCGACCAGGCCGCGGGAGAAGGTGGCGGTCAGGTTGTCGCCGCCGGACTCCACGAGGATCAGGTCGAGGGGGCCGACCGTCTCCTCCAGTTCCTCCACCGCCTCCAGGTTGGCGGAGATGTCGTCGCGGATGGCGGTGTGCGGGCAGGCGCCGGTCTCCACCGCGCTGATCCGCTCGGGGGGCAGGACCGCTTCGCGGAGCAGGAACTCGGCGTCCTCGCGGGTGTAGATGTCGTTGGTGACGACGGCCATGGACAGGTCGGCGCGCAGGGCCCGGCAGAGGGCGGCGACGGTGGCGGTCTTGCCGGAGCCGACGGGGCCGCCGAGGCCGACGCGCAGGGCGCGGCGGGTGCCGTCGGCGCGCAGGGGGGCGGCGCTGTGGGTGTGCCGGTGGGGATACGTCACATCGTGGTCGAGGTGCACGGCGGTTCTCCTTGGGGATGGTCGGGTGGGGGGCGCCCGCGCTCAGGAGGCGAAGAGGCGTACCGCCCAGTCGGCATGGGCCTCCGCCGCGATCTCCAGCAGCGGGGACGAGGCCGCGGGCAGCGCCTCCGTGCCCTGTTCGCGCGCGAGCAGCGCGGCCTCGGCGGCGCGGGCGCAGACGGCGTCGAGCTCGGGGGCCAGGCCGGCCAGGACGGCGCTCGCCTCGAAGGGGTCGAGGCCCAGCAGCCGTACGGTGGCGGTGGCCGGACCGCTGACGCTCTCGTACGCCGCCACGTGCGCGGCGTCCAGGGCGCCGAGCCCGGCGGCCCGGGCGGTCACGCCGAGCACCACGGGCTGGTGCGCCCCGCGCGGGAAGGCGGCGGCCAGCGCGTCGAGTTCGGCGGCGGGCCAGGTGGCGCGGGCGGCGCGCATCAGCTGCCGGCCGAGCCGGCGGGCCGCGGCGCGCAGCGCGGGCGAGGGGGTGCGGGCGTCGGCGGCGGCGTCGAGCTCCGCCGGGTCGAGGCCGAGGGCGGCGGCCGCGGCGAGGGCGGCGGCGGTGAGCCCTGCGGTGTGCAGCCGGCCCCGGCAGAACTGGGCGAGGCTGGCGGCGTCGTGGATCCGGCCCGCCTTGCAGGCGGCCTCCGCCCCGCCGGAGTGGGCGTGCCCTCCGGCGGGGAAGCGGCCGTCCGCGAGGACGAGCAGGGCGGCGAGGCTCATCGGGAGCGGTCCTCCATCAGAAGAGGAAGTAGCGCTGGGCCATGGGCAGCTCCGCGGCGGGGGCCGGTTCCACGACCTCGCCGTCGATGCTGACGGTGAAGGTGTCGGCGTCGACCTCGACCCTCGGCATGGCGTCGTTGTTGCGCATGTCCGTCTTGCTCGTCTTGCGGGTGCTCTCGATGGCCGTGAACCGCTTGGTGAGGCCGAGCCGCTCGGGCAGGTGGTCGTCGAGGGCGGCCTGCGAGGTGAAGTTGAGCGAGTTCAGGCCGGGGGCGCGGCCGATGGCGCCGTACATGGGCCGGGGCAGGACCGGCTGCGGGGTGGGGATGGAGGCGTTGGCGTCGCCCATCTGCGCGTACGCGATCTGGCCGCCCTTGACGACGACCTCGGGCTTGACGCCGAAGAAGGCTGGGTTCCACAGGACCAGGTCGGCGAGCTTGCCCACCTCGACGGAGCCGATCTCGCGGGCGAGGCCCTGGGCCACGGCCGGGTTGATCGTGTACTTGGCGACGTAGCGGCGGGCGCGGTGGTTGTCGGCCGGGCCGTCGCCGGGCAGGAAGCCGCGCCGCTTCTTCATCACGTGGGCGGTCTGCCAGGTGCGCAGCACGACCTCGCCGACCCGGCCCATGGCCTGGGAGTCGGAGGAGATGATGGAGATGGCCCCGAGGTCGTGCAGGACGTCCTCGGCGGCGATGGTGGAGGGGCGGATCCGGGACTCGGCGAAGGCGAGGTCCTCGGGGACGGCCGGGTTGAGGTGGTGGCAGACCATCAGCATGTCGAGGTGTTCCTCGACGGTGTTGACGGTGTGCGGCCGCGTGGGGTTGGTGGAGCTGGGCAGGATGTTGGGCTCGGAGACCACGGTGATGATGTCGGGGGCGTGCCCGCCGCCCGCGCCTTCGGTGTGGTACGAGTGGATGGTCCGCCCGGCGATGGCCGCGAGGGTGTCGCCCACGAAGCCGGCCTCGTTGAGGGTGTCGGTGTGGATGGCGACCTGGGTGCCGGTCTCGTCGGCGACGGTCAGGCAGGCGTCGATGACGGCGGGGGTGGCCCCCCAGTCCTCGTGGATCTTGAATCCGAGGGCGCCGCCGCGCAGCTGGGAGTACATGCCCTCGCGGGACATGGTGTTGCCCTTGCCGAGCAGGCCGATGTTGACGGGGTAGTGCTCCAGGGCGGCGAACATCCGGGCCAGGTGCCAGGGGCCGGGGGTGACGGTGGTGGCCTTGGAGCCCTCGGCGGGGCCGGTGCCGCCGCCGACGAGGGTGGTGATGCCGGAGGCGAGGGCCTCGTCGACGACGGTCGGCGAGATGAAGTGGATGTGGGTGTCGATGGCGCCGGCGGTGACGATCTTGCCGTTGCCGGCGATGATCTCGGTCTCGGGCCCGATGACGAGGGCGGGGTCCACGCCGTCCATGGTGTCGGGGTTGCCGGCCTTGCCGATGCCGCAGATGCGGCCGTCGCGGATGCCGACGTCGGCCTTGACGATGCCCCAGTGGTCGAGGACGACCACACCGGTGATCACCGTGTCGGGGGCGCCTTCGGCGCGGGTGGTGCGGGCCTGTCCCATGGACTCGCGGATGACCTTGCCGCCGCCGAAGACGGCCTCGTCCCCGGAGTGGCCGGGGCCTCCGCTGAGGTCCTGCTCGATCTCGACGAAGAGGTCGGTGTCGGCGAGCCGGATCCGGTCGCCCGCGGTGGGGCCGAACAGGTCGGCGTAGGCCTGGCGCGAGATCTCAGCCATCGAGGGGTCCTCCGGTCTCCCCGCGCAGCCCGGGCACGGTGCGCAGTCCGCCGAGCGGCACGAGTTCCACGGAGACCGGGATGCCCGGCTCGAAGCGGACGGCGGTGCCGGCGGCGATGTTCAGGCGCAGGCCGCGGGCGGCCTGCCGGTCGAAGTCGAGGCCGGGGTTGGCTTCGGCGAAGTGGTAGTGGGAGCCGACCTGGACGGGCCGGTCGGCGGCGTTGAGCACGGTGAGGCGGGTGACGGGGCGGCCCTCGTTGAGGCGCACCGGACCGTCCCCGAAGGCGATTTCGCCGGGGATCATCGGGATGGTCCTCTTCAGACGATCGGGTCGTGGACGGTGACGAGCTTGGTGCCGTCGGGGAAGGTCGCCTCGACCTGCACGTCGTGGATCATCTCGGGGATCCCCTCCATCACCTCGGCGCGGCTGAGCACCTCCCGGCCGGACTTCATGAGCTCGGCGACGGTCCGGCCGTCCCGGGCGCCTTCGAGGAGGTGGACGGTGATCAGGGCGATGGCCTCGGGGTGGTTGAGGAGGACCCCGCGCGCCCTGCGCTTCTCGGCCACGTCGGCGGCGACGTGGATCAGCAGTCTCTCTTGTTCGTGTGGTGTCAACTGCACCTGTATCACCAAGCTTCCGGGACAAGATCTCATCGCGCCGTGGCGAACCGTACCGGTCGTCAACACTTTGTTGACCTGCGTATATCCATGCCAAGCATGTCTTGCCCAACGCAGAGCGAGGCTTTCCGTCCCGATCACCGACGCTTTACCGGCCCATGGGCGGCCATTGGCGAAGGGCCGCACGGGGCACCCTAGGGGCGGCACTTTTCCGCCTGGTTAACCCACGTTTCCGGGAGGCACCCGGTTCATCCCGTCGGGGGACGCGGCGCCGGGTTCGTCATACGATCGCCGGTTCCTCCGGTTCAGCGGCCGCGCACGGTCTCCGCGGCGGCGGCGCCGGCCGGCCAGGGCAGGGCGAGCCACACGGTCTTGCCCCCGTCCTCGGTCGGGCTGACCGACAGCCGGCCGCCGGCCTCCACCGCCAGCCAGCGGATGATGACCATGCCCCGGCCGTTGTCCTGCTGGACGGCGGCGGGCAGTCGCTTGGGCCAGCGCGGGTGGCTGTCGGTCACACCGACGCGCAGCCACTCCTCGCGCTCCAGGCGCAGGTCGACGGTGAAGGTGGGCGACTGCCCGAAGGTGTGCTGCACGGAGTTGGTCGCGAGCTCCGAGACGACCAGCCGTACGGTGTCGGCGGTGTCGGCGTCCTCGGGAAGTCCCCAGTCGCTCAGCACCTGCGCGGCGTAGCGGCGGGCGGCGGCCACCGAGACCGGGTCGCTCGGCAGGGTGACGGATGCTTCCAGCTGATCTGCCATGGCGACGTCCCTTTCCCACCGGGGCGGAGCCGCCCCGGATCTGCGCTGAGCGCCAGAGTGCCACCCATCCTGCCGCCGTTTCCGCCGTTCCCCCAAGATATGCATATATCTGTCGCTCAATGCGGTGAACTCTGCTACGGAAAAGCGTATTTGGACGGCAGACTGGTGCGGTCCATGCCGGTGGAAGGAGAGCGGGTATGCAGCACGGTCCCGCGGTGCGCCGGCGCAAGCTCGGCGAGGAACTGCGCGCGCTGCGCGACCGGACCGGGCTCACGAGCGGTGAGGTGGCCCGCATCGTGGGCTGGCACCAGTCGAAGGTCAGCCGGATCGAGACGGGCCGCAGTGGCGTGAAGTCGCAGGACATCCGGCTGCTGCTGGACGCGTACGGTGACGTGGTGAGTCCGCAGCAACGCGCCCTGCTGGAGGCCCTGGGCGCGTCGGCGGCCGGTCCCGCGGCGGGCGGCGAGGAGGCGCGCGGGCGGCAGTGGTGGCACGACTACCGGGGGCTGCTGCCGCAGGAGTACCGGGACTTCATCAGCCTGGAGGCGGGGGCCCGATCGGCCCGGACGGTGGAACTCTCGGTGGTGCCCGGCCTGTTGCAGACGGCGGAGTACGCCCGGGCCGTGACCCGGGCCGCGCTGGGCGGGCTGCCGGAGCCGAAGGTGGACGCGCTGGTCGACGTACGGCTGGCCCGGCAGGCGGTGCTGCGGGCGGATCCCCCGCTGGAGCTGAGCGCCGTGCTGGACGAGGCGGTGCTGCGGCGGCAGATCGGCGGGCCGGGGGTGATGCGGGAGCAGCTGCGGCACCTGGCGGAGGTGGCACGGCTGCCCCAAGTGCAGCTCCAGGTGCTGCCGTTCACCGTGGGGGGCCATCTCGGCCTGACCGGACCGTTCGTCATTTTCTCATTTCCGAACATCGCCGATCTGGATGTGGTGGTGCTCGACCATTTGACGAGTAGCCTCTATCTGGAGCGGAAGGAAGACCTCGAGGCGTACAGCGCCGCGTTCCGCACCATCCAGGCGCACGCCCTCCCGCCCCGTGACTCGTCGGACCTCATCAGCTCACTCGCTGAGGACGCGTAAGGAGGAACCCTCACATGTCCGCAACCCCCTTATCCACCGGCGGACTTCTGAACAGCGCGCGCTGGCGGCGGAGCAGCCGCAGCACCGGAATGAACAACTGCGTGGAAGCGGCCGCCCTCGACGGCGGCCTGCTGGCCGTCCGCGACTCCAAGCGGACGGAGGGCCCGGCCGTGCTCTTCACCGGGCCGGCCTGGGACGGCTTCCTCGCCTCCGTACGGACGGACGTGCCCGTGTGACGTCCTACCGCTGAACCGGTTCCGTGGCCCCGGCCGGAGCGGTCCGCAGGACCGTGGCGACGGCCCGTCCGATCTCGTCCCCCGTGAGGTCGGCCCGAGCCGTCAGCCGCAGCCGGGAGATGCCGTCCGGCACCGACGGCGGACGGAAGCACCCCACGGACAGTCCCGCCTCGCGGCAGTCGGCGGCCCAGCGCAGTGCCGCCGCGGCCGACGGGGCCCGTACCGACACCACGGCCGCGTCCGGCCTGGCCGCGGTCAGGCCGGACGCGGTGAGCCGTCCGTGCAGTTCGGCGGCCACCTCCCGGACCCGGGCCGCGCGCTGCGGCTCCCGCTCCAGCAGCCGCAGGCTCGCCAGCGCCGCTCCGGCGGCGGCCGGGGCGAGCCCGGTGTCGAAGATGAACGCGCGGGCGGTGTTGACCAGGTGCCGGATCACCTTGGCCGGCCCCAGGACCGCTCCGCCCTGGCTGCCCAGCGACTTCGAGAGGGTCATCGTCGCGACCACCCCCGGCGCACCCGCGAGCCCGGCGGCGTGCAGGGCGCCCCGGCCCCCCTCGCCCAACACCCCGAGCCCGTGCGCGTCGTCCACCACCAGGGCCGCGCCGGCCTCCCGGCAGACGGCGGCGTAGGCGGCGAGCGGGGCGGCGTCCCCGTCGACGGAGAACACCGAGTCGGTCACCAGCAGGGCGCGGCCCGGATGCCCGGCGAGGGTCTTGCGCACCTGTTCCACGTCACCGTGCGGGGTCACCTCGACCTCGGCCCGCGAGAGCCGGCAGCCGTCGACGATCGAGGCGTGGTTCCCGGAGTCGGAGACGACCAGGGTGCCCCGGCCGCTCAGCGCGGTCACCGCCGCGAGGTTCGCGGCATAACCGGACGAAAGCACCAGGGCCGCCTCGAACCCGGCGAAAGCGGCCAACTCCCGCTCCAGCTCGGTGTGCAGCTCGGTCGTCCCCGTGACCAGCCGCGATCCGGTGGCCCCCGCGCCCCAGCGCTCGGCCGCCGCGCAGGCGCCGCGGACGGTCTCGGGATGGCGGGAGAGACCGAGGTAGTCGTTGCTCGCGAGGTCCAGGAGGGGCGAGTCGGACGGGCGCGGGCGCAGGGTCCGCACCAGTCCCGCCTCCTCGCGCCGCCGCTCCGCGCCGTCGATCCAGGCGAAGACGTCCTCGGGCTGCGGGCTGGGCTGGGTCATCGGCGGTCCTCGTGTCGCGTCTCGCGATGTGTCTCGCGTTTTGTCGGCAGTCGACAGATCTGCTCGACCCTATCCGGACGTGACCCGAGGGGCCGGTGTGGCGATCCACACACTCCCTTCCGGCCATGTTGTCCGATCTCTCCTTGGCCGGGAGTGGTCGCGTGGGACAGGATCGGGCGCATGGACCTGCTGAACACCCTGGTGGACAAGGGGCTGCGGCGCGAGCTGCCGACCCGCGAAGAGGCGCTCGCCGTACTGGCGACCTCCGACGACGAACTGCTCGACGTGGTGGCCGCTGCCGGCAAGGTGCGCCGCCAGTGGTTCGGGCGTCGCGTCAAGCTGAACTACCTGGTCAACCTGAAGTCGGGGCTCTGCCCCGAGGACTGCTCGTACTGCTCCCAGCGCCTGGGATCGAAGGCCGAGATCCTCAAGTACACGTGGCTGAAGCCGGACGAGGCCTCCCAGGCGGCCGCGGCGGGCGTCGCCGGCGGCGCCAAGCGGGTCTGCCTCGTGGCGAGCGGGCGCGGTCCGACCGACCGCGACGTGGCCCGCGTCGGCGAGACGATCGCCGCCATCAAGGAGCAGAACGAGGGCGTGGAGGTGTGCGCCTGTCTGGGTCTGCTCTCCGACGGCCAGGCCGAGAAGCTGCGCGACGCGGGTGCGGATGCCTACAACCACAACCTCAACACCTCCGAGGCCACGTACGGGCAGATCACCAAGACCCACACCTACGCGGACCGCGTCGACACCGTGCAGAAGGCGCACGCGGCGGGCCTGTCGGCGTGCTCGGGCCTGATCGCCGGCATGGGCGAGAGCGACGAGGACCTGGTCGACGTCGTCTACTCGCTGCGCGAGCTGGACTCGGACTCCGTCCCGGTCAACTTCCTGATCCCCTTCGAGGGCACCCCGCTGGCCAAGGAGTGGAACCTCACCCCGCAGCGCTGCCTGCGGATCCTGGCGATGGTCCGCTTCGTCTGCCCCGACGTGGAGGTCCGGATCGCCGGCGGCCGCGAGGTGCACCTGCGCTCGATGCAGCCGCTCGCGCTGAACATCGCCAACTCGATCTTCCTCGGCGACTACCTCACCAGTGAGGGCCAGGCGGGCCAGGCCGACCTCGACATGATCGCGGACGCCGGCTTCGAGGTGGAGGGCGCGGGCACCACCACCCTGCCCGCGCACCGCGCGGACGCCGCCGAGGCGGCGGCCGCCGCCCGTGCGGGCGGTGTGTGCGGCTCGGCCGCGGGCTCGGGCTGCGGCTCGGCCGCGGACGCGGAGGCCCCCGGCTGTGGTTCGGCCTGCGGCGGCTGCTCCGGACACGCGCACGCCGGGGCCCCGGTTCCGGCCGAGGCCCCGGCCCAGGCCGAGCCGGGCGAGGTGCGTCCGGACCTGGTGGCGGTGCGCCGCCGCGGCGCGGGGACGGACATCGCCCCCAATGCGTGACCCGTTCCCCCTGCACGACCCGCTCGACCCCGCGTCGGACACGGCGGACCTGGTCGCCCTGGACCGCCAGCACGTCTGGCACCCGTACGGCCCGATGCCCGGGCGGCAGGAGAACCTCGTGGTCTCCTCCGCCTCGGGGGTCCGGCTGCGGCTCGCCGCCCCCGCGCAGGGGCGGGAGGAGCTGGTCGACGGGATGTCCTCCTGGTGGTCGGCGATCCACGGCTACAACCACCCCGTGCTGAACGAGGCCGCGACCTCGCAGCTGGGCCGGATGTCGCACGTGATGTTCGGCGGGCTCACCCACGAGCCCGCCGTCCGGCTGGCCGCCCGGCTGGTGGAGATCACCCCGCCCGGCCTGGAGCACGTCTTCCTCTCCGACTCCGGCTCGGTGTCCGTCGAGGTCGCCGTCAAGATGTGCCTGCAGTACTGGCGTTCGCTGGGCCGCACCGGCAAGACCCGGCTGCTGACCTGGCGCGGCGGCTACCACGGGGACACCTGGCAGCCGATGGCCGTCTGCGATCCCGAGGGCGGCATGCACGAGCTGTGGCAGGGCCACCTGCCGCGGCAGGTCTTCGCGGACGCCCCGCCCGGGGACTTCGACTCCCCCGTGGACCCCGCGTACGCGGACCACCTGCGCTCGCTCGTCGCCGCGCACGCCGACGAGCTGGCCGCGGTGATCGTGGAGCCGGTGGTCCAAGGCGCCGGCGGCATGCGCTTCCACCACCCGGGCTACCTTCGGGTGCTGCGCGAGCTGTGCGACGAGTACGGGGTCCTGCTGGTCCTGGACGAGATCGCGACGGGCTTCGGCCGCACGGGCGCGCTGTTCGCCGCCGACCACGCCGGCATCACCCCGGACGTCATGTGCCTGGGCAAGTCCCTGACCGGCGGCTACCTCACCCTCGCCGCCACCCTGTGCACGGAGCGGGTCGCCGACGGCATCTCGCAGGGCGAGGTCCCCGTCCTCGCCCACGGGCCGACCTTCATGGGCAACCCCCTCGCCACCGCCGTGGCCCTGGCCTCCGTCGACCTGCTGCTCGGCCAGGACTGGGCGGGCGAGGTCAAGCGGATCGAGGCGGGCCTGCGCGAGGGCCTGGCGGAGGCCTCGGGGCTGCCGGGGGTGAAGGACGTACGGGTGCTGGGCGCGATCGGCGTGATCCAGCTCGACCACCCGGTCGACGTCTGGGCGGCCACCCGGGCCTCGGTGCGGGAGGGCGTGTGGCTGCGCCCGTTCCGCGACCTGATCTACACGATGCCCCCGTTCGTCACCGGCGACGCCGACGTCGCCCGTATCTGCCGCGCGGCCGTCGCCGCGGCCCGGGAGGGCTGAGATGTCCGTGATCGTCGTGTCCGGTACGGGCACGGAAATCGGCAAGACCGTGGTCACCTCCGCCGTCGCGGCGGCCGCCCTGGCCGCCGGGCTCTCGGTGGCGGTGCTCAAGCCCGCGCAGACCGGGGTGGGTCCGGACGAGCCGGGGGACGCGGCCGAGGCCGTGCGCCTCGCCGGGCCGGCCGTGACCGCGCGGGAACTGGCCCGCTACCCCGAGCCGCTGGCCCCGGACACCGCCGCGCGGCGCTCCGGGCTGGCGACGCTGGCCCCGTCGCGGATCGCCGAGGCGGCCGCCGAGCTGGCCCGTTCGCACGAGCTGGTGCTGGTCGAGGGCGCGGGCGGGCTGCTGGTCCGCTTCGACGAGGAGGGCCACACCCTGGCCGACGTGGCACGGCTGCTGGAGGCACCGGTGCTGGTGGTGGCCCCGGCGGGGCTGGGCACCCTCAACAACACGGCGCTGACCGCGGAGGCGCTGACCGCACGGGGGCTGCACGGGCTCGGGGTGGTGGTGGGCAGCTGGCCCGACTCCCCCGACCTGGCTTCCCGGTGCAACCTGGCCGACCTGCCGAAGGTCTCCGGCCTGCCCCTGCTGGGCGCCGTCCCGCAGGGCTCGGGCACGCTGGACCCGGCGGCCTTCCGCGCGGCCGCTCCCGGCTGGCTGGCCCCCGACCTGCACGGGACGTGGTCGGCGGAGTCCTTCCTGGCCGCCTGGCCGGCCTGACGGCTGACCCGGCGCCGGAGGTTCGCGGCGGAGCCCCGCCGCGGACCTCCGGCGCCGGCCTTCCGGCGTTTGCGGGGCGGTTTCACGGCCCGGCGGGGCGGGGAACAGGCGGGGGGTACGCGTGCGCCCGTGTTCCCCGCCAGCCGCCGACCCGTGCCCGGAGGCCTCCCATGCCCGCCCAGCCGCCCGATCCGGTCCATCACCCCTGCTTCGCCCGGTTCTACGCCCGCGCCAGCACCGCCGCGGAGAACCGCGCCGGGATCGGGGCGCTGCGCGAGGAGCTCCTGCGGGGGGTGTCCGGCCGCGTCATCGAGATCGGGGCCGGCAACGGCCTGAACTTCGCGCACTACCCGCGCGCGGTCTCCGAGGTCGTCGCGGTGGAACCGGAACGCACCCTGCGCCGGCTCGCGGCGGCGGCCGCGCTGCGCGCCGAGGTGCCGGTGGACCTGGTGCCGGGCGTGGCCGAGGCGCTCCCGGTCAAGAGCGAGGCCTTCGACGCGGCCGTCTCCTCGCTGGTGCTGTGCACCGTACGGAACCTGCCGCGCGCCCTCAGCGAACTGCACCGGGTCCTGCGCCCGGGCGCCGAGCTGCGGTTCCTGGAGCACGGCATCGCCCCCGGGCCCGGGATGGCCTCGGTGCAGCGGGCGCTGGACCGGACGGTGTGGCCCCGCCTGTTCGGTGGCTGCCACACCGCCCGCGACCCGCTCGCCGCGATCGAGGCGGCCGGGTTCCGGATCACCGCGCACCGCTCCTTCCGGCTACCGGAGCGCGGCCCGGCCCTCCCGACCTCGTACTGCGTCATCGGCTCGGCCCGCCGCTCCCACGACCGGCGCGGTGCGGCGGGCGCGAACCGCCCCCGGGTCAGCCCTGGGCGAGGCTGATCTGGTCGTTGAAGACCACCCAGTGCTGGCCCTTGTCCGCTTGGTCGCACGGCTTCGTGGAGACGTTGGGGGTCCCCCACGCGTTGGCGAAGCAGTAGGCCGGGGCGAAGTCGAGGGCGATCCGCTGGTCCGAGACGTTCCAGTACTGCCCCTGGTCCTTCGGGTCGCAGGGCTTCGTGCTCACCTGATCGGTGCCCCAGCTGTTGGCCAGACAGTACGCACGGGCGCCGGCGAGGGAGATCTGGTTGCCGGAGACGACCCAGTGCTGGCCCTGGTCGGCGGAGTCGCAGGGCTTGGAGGAGATGTTCGGGGTACCCCAGGCGTTGGCGAGGCAGTACCGGCCGGGGACGGCGGCCTGCGGGGCCGCGCCCGCCTGGCCGACCGGCAGCAGGGAGGCCGTCAGGGCCAGGGCGGCGAGGGCGACGGTCTTGCGGAAGGAGATTCCCATGACGCGGATTCCATTCTCGAAGGCAGGCCGGAGCGGCAGGCACACGACCTGAATGAGGGGTTGTTCGGCGCGGATCCGAGCGCAGGGAAATTGATATCAGCGACCACCGGGCGGTTGACGAAATCCCCCGCTTCCATCACTCGAAACACCGAGTTCACGGATGATCCGATGATCACTGACCATGGCCTTCACCTGGCCAGTTGCCCGAACACGCCCCGTCCGGGCATCAGGCCGCCGCCATAAAAAGGACGCACGAAAATGAGCGACATCGAGCCAATATTCACGGAATAAACGGTTAGCCATTGCGATACCTGGCCGAAAAACCCTTATGCGCCGCCGACCAACGGCTTCACCCAGCGGGTCCAGATCTCTTCGGGGTGGTAGCCGGCGGAATCCCACGCGCCGTGCGCCTGCGCGTTCCCGTCGAGCACCATCGCGTCGGCCCGCCGCCCGCCCAGCTCCACGAACCGCGCCTCGGCGGCCGCCAGCAGCGCCGAGCCGATCCCCCGCCGACGGTGGGCCGGGTGGACCGCGAGGCGGTACAGGTGGCAGCGCCAGCCGTCGAAACCCGCGATCACGGTGCCGACGAGCTCCCCGCCGCTGCGGGCGAGCAGCAGGGCCCGGGGGTCGCGGGCGTGCAGCCGTTCGATCCCGGCCAGGTCGTCGCTGATGCTCGCGCCCTTGGCGGCGGTCTTCCAGAAGTCCAGTACGGCGGTCAGGTCGGCGGCGGACGCCGGTCCGATACGAAGATCATCCATACGGCGATCCCACCATCCGCCCACGCCGGGCCAAAAGGAGGAGCCAACCCCTTTGCCTTTCCTTTACCATGTGCTCAGGGCCCCTCCCCGGCCCTGGCCCCGGATCACCCGTCCGGGCCCTCCCGACCGAAAGGTGTGAGCGTCCGCCCATGGGCGAGCCTCCCAGTACCCGCCACCCCCGCACGCGACATCGCGCGGTACCCCTCCCCCTGGCCGATCATGGGACGGAGGTGATCGACCGATGACCGAAGTGCTCCTGCTCGTCGTGGCGCTGCTGCTCTGCCTTGCCTGTGGAGTCTTCGTCGCCGCCGAGTTCTCGCTGACCACCGTCGAGCGCAGCGAGCTCGAACGGGCCGTCGAGCGCGGCGAGCGCGGCGCGGACAGCGCCCTGGCCGCCGTCCGCAGCCTGACCTTCCAGCTCTCCGGCGCCCAGCTCGGCATCACCGTGACCGGCCTGGTCATCGGCATGATCTCCAAGCCGTCGATCGCCGCCCTGCTCACGGGCCCGTTCAAGGCCATGGGCCTGTCCGCCGCGGCCGCCTCCTCCACCGCCCTGGTGCTCGGCACCGCCGTGTCGACGGTGGTGCTGATGGTCGTCGGCGAGCTGGTCCCCAAGAACTGGGCGATCTCCTCCCCCCTGGCCGTCGCCAAGCGGGTGGCGACCATGCAGCGGATGTTCAGCCGTGCGTTCAAGCCGCTGATCAGCCACCTCAACACCACCGCCAACCACCTGGTCCGGCGGCTGGGCATGGAGCCCGCCGAGGAGCTCGCCTCCGCGCGCAGCCCCGAGGAGCTGGTGGCCCTGGCCCGGCACTCCGCCAAGGCGGGCGCGCTGGAGAAGGACACGGCCGAGCTGTTCGTGCGGACCCTGAACCTGGCCGACCTCACCGCCGAGAACGTCATGACCCCGCGCGTGCAGGTCACGGCCCTCGACGTGCAGACCACCGCCGAGGACGTGGCCAACGCGACCATGGCGACCGGTCTGTCGCGCTTCCCCGTCTACCGGGGCAGCCTCGACACCGTCGTCGGCACGGTCCACATCAAGGACGTCCTGGCGCTGCCCGCCGAGGAGCGCCACCGCCACCCGGTCTCGCAGCTGCTGCGCGAACCCCTCCTGGTACCGGAGTCGCTGACCGTCGACCGGCTGCTGGACCGGCTGTCCGGCAGGCAGACGATGGCCGTCGTGATCGACGAGTACGGCGGCACGGCGGGCGTGGCCACCCTGGAGGACATCGTCGAGGAGGTCGTCGGCGAGGTCCGCGACGAGCACGACCCGCACGAGACCTCCGACCTGGCCCCGGCCGGCACGGACGAGGCCGGCCGGGCGCTGTACTCCGCCGACGGCGCCGCGCGCACCGACCAGCTCCGGCGGATCGGGCTGCACGTCCCGGAGGGCCCGTACGAGACCCTGGCCGGGCTGATAGCCGCCGAACTGGGCCGGATCCCGGCCGTCGGGGACCGGCTGGAGCTGGACGGCTGGCGGCTGGACGTGGTCGACGCGAGCGGCCGGCGCGCCGCGCGCGTGCTGCTGCACACGCCGGCCGAGGTGCCCGGCGACGAGGGCCCGGAGGGGGACCGATGACCGCGATCCAGCTGCTGATCGGCCTGGCGACCCTGGTCGTCAACGCCTTCTTCGTCGGCGCGGAGTTCGCGCTGATCTCGGTCCGGCGCAGCCAGATCGAGCCGTACGCCGAACAGGGCGACCGGCGGGCCCGCGCGGTCGTCTGGGGCCTGGAGCACGTGTCGGCGCTGATGGCGGCGGCCCAGCTGGGCATCACCCTGTGCACCCTGGTGCTGGGCGTGGTGGCCGAGCCGGCCATCGCGCATCTGCTGAGCCCGCTGCTCGACGCCGCCGGGGTGCCTTCCGGGGTGACGCACGCGATCTCCTTCGTGATCGCGCTGGCCCTGGCCACCTACCTGCACATGCTGTTCGGCGAGATGGTGCCCAAGAACGTGGCGCTGGCCGAGCCGGTGCGCACCGCCCTGCTGCTGGGCCCGCCCCTGGTGGCGATGACCCATGCGCTCAAGCCCGTGATCTTCGCGATCAACGCCTTCGCCAACACCCTGCTGCGGCTGCTGCGGGTGGACGCCAAGGACGAGGTCGCGGCCACCTTCTCGGACGACGAACTGGCCCGGATGGTCAAGGACTCCAGCGACGCCGGGCTGATCGACGGCCGGGCGAGCGAGCGGCTGCACGACGCCCTGGAACTGGGGCGCCGCCCCGTCGCCGACGTGGTGCTGCCCGTGGACCGGGTGGTCACGGCCCGGCAGGGCATCACCGCCGCCGGGCTGGAACGGCTGTCGGCCGAGTCGGGCTACTCCCGCTTCCCGGTGGTCGACGGGCAGCGGCGGATCCTCGGCTACCTGCACGTCAAGGACACCCTGGACGTGGTGGAGCGGGCCGAGCCCTTCCCGGTGTCCGCGCTGCGGCCGATCGCCCAGGTGCGGGCCGAGACGCCGCTGGACGACGTGCTGACCGCCATGCGGGCCAGCCGGACCCACCTGGCGGCGGTCCTGGGGGCGGACGGCGCCATGACGGGGCTGGTGACGATGGAGGACGTACTGCGCGAGCTGTTCGGCAAGCCGGCCTCGGCGTAGCTGAGCCGCTTCTTCTCCTTGGGGCTCTCGCCCTTGTTCTCGT
>NZ_JBHVUQ010000034.1:0-54379 GCF_042884105.1 Streptomyces sp. NPDC058157 | reverse complement strand
GGGCACGGGAACCGGCGCCGCGGCCCGGTACGCGGGGTTCAGTCCTCCCGCGTGTAGTACCGGTAGAAGGCGATGACCCCGACGCCGATGCCCGAGAACAGGCCGACGACGGTCGCGCGGAGCACGGACTGGTTGGTGAGGCTGTGCAGATAGCCGACGGCGATCCCGATGAAGACCCCGTACGCGGCGGCGTGCACCTCCCGCTTGAGCCTCGGCCCGACCCGGGCGAGGGCGAACATGATCCCGGCGAAGACCACCCCGCAGAGGATCCCGTAGAAGACGTTGCCCGCGTCGACCGGGCCCATCTGGCGGTTGATGAAGGCCGCCCAGACTCCGTAGACGAGGCCGGCCAGCAGCGGGCGGGCCAGGGCGCTCTTGGTGATGTCGTGCGCTTGCGCCGACGCCATCGGGCGGTGGTGCCGCCGGGGGGCGGTGGGGGCCGCGTGTGCCATGGCGGGGCTCCTCTCTTCCAGCCTCCAGGGCACACCCGCCGACCCGGGGCGGCAAGTGGATCACTCGTCCGGGCGGACTCGGCCGCCGCCGCCCCCCGTACGCAGCAACGGGGGTGGCGCCCGGCCCGGAGCCCGCCTTCCCTGGTGACGTGCGCACCTGTCTGTCGGCGGCCCTCATCGTGCTCGTGGCCCTCCTCGTGCCCGCGAGCGCGGTCGCGTACTGGGCCGACCGCCAACTGGGTGACGCCGACCGCTACACCGCCGCCATGTCCCCGCTCGCGACGGACCCCGCCGTACAGGAGGTGGTCGTCACCCAGGCCGGCCGCGCCCTGTCCGGGCAGATCGACGCGGGTCCCTTCCAGGGCGGCGTGGACGCCCTGCTCGGGGAGGCCCTGCGCTCCTTCGCCGGGACCCCCGCCTACCGGACCGCCTGGGACGCGGCCAACCGGGCCGCCCACACCGCCTTCCTGGAGGCGCTGACCAGCGGCCACGGGGATGCCGTCACCATCGACCTCGCACCGGTGATCGCGCAGGTCAAAGGGGAGCTGGTGGCCGACGGGGTGCCGTTCGCCGACCGCATCCCCCAGACCCACCTGTCCGTGAAGGTCATGGAGTACGACAACCTCGGCGCGCTCCGGAGGGGGTTCCGCATGCTCCAGATCGCCGGGGTGTGGCTGCCCGTGCTGACCCTGCTGCTCGCCGTCGCCGCCGTGGCGGTGGCCGTACGGCGGCGCCGCGCCGTGCTGGCCACCGGTGTCGGCATCGCCGTCGGCGCCGTCCTCCTGGGGATCGCCGTCGCCGTGTGCCGCCGGCTGACCCTCGACGACCTGCCGGCCGACATCGACCGGGCGGCCGCCGGAGCGGTGTACGACGCCCTCACGGCGTTCCTGCGCACCACCGCCTGGGTGGTCCTCGCCGTCGGACTGGCCACCGCTCTCACCGCATGGCTGACCGGCCGGCTCCGCCGCACCCCATAAGCTCAGAAGGTACCCATCCTCCGCAGAACGCCCCAGAAGAACCGATTCGCGAGCGGTGACACGGAAGCGGAATGACCACCGAACGACGCACCGAGCACATACCGCACGAGCCGCCCCGGGCCCACCCCCTGGCTCCCCCCGCCTGGCTGCTCGCGGGACTGCGGCCGAGCAGCACCCCCGTCAACTGGGCGGCGGTCGTCCGCGCCGGCGTCGCGATGGCCGCCCCGCTCGCCGTCGGGTTCGCCGTGGACGAGCCCGAGTACGGGGCGCTCGCCTCGATGGGCGCCCTGTCCGGGGTGATCGGCGACACCGCCGACGCCTACCGGATGCGGATCCTGAACATCGCGCTCCCGCAGCTCCTCGGCGCGATCGGGGTGGCCCTGGGCACCCTCGTGTACGGCCACGGCTGGGTCGCGGTCGCCGTCCTCACCCTGATCGCCCTGCTGTCCGGGATGATCTCCTCGATCGGCACGGTCGCCTCCGCGTCCGGGCTGGTGTTCCTGCTCAACGCGGTCGTCGGGGCCGGCCTGCCGATGCCCGAGCCCTGGTGGACCGCCCCGCTGCTGCTCAGTGCGGGCGGCCTGTTCGTCCTGCTGCTCACCCTGCTGGGCTGGCCCCTGCGCGGCCGGCAGCCCGAACGGGCCGCCGTCGCGGCCGGCTACCGGGCCGTCGCCGACGCCCTGGAGGCCGCGGGCGGACCGGCGCCGGTGTACGACGAGCGCCGGCAGCAGGTCACCCACGCCCTCAACCAGGCCTACGACCTCGTCCTGGGCCGCCGCGCCCGGGTGCACGGGCGCAGTCCGTCCCTGGTGCGGGTCCTCGCCCAGCTGAACGTGCTGATCCCGCTGGTCGAGGCCGCGCCTGCCGCCCACCTGCGCGGCCGCCCGCTGCCGCCCGAGGTCCCGGCCGCGGTGCGGGAGCTGGCCGCGGCCGTCGAGGAGGGCCGCACCGGAACCCCGGTCCTCGGCCTGCCCGCCCCGCAGAGCCCGTCCGAGCGGGCCGTGGACGCCGCGCTGCGGCACGCGGCGAAGATCGTGCACCTCGCGGAGCCCGACCCGTACAACGTCGACGACCGGCTGGGCCGGCCCGCCTCGCTGCGGGTGCGGGCCCGGCGGGTGGTGCGCGACATGATGCTGTCCGAGGCCTCCTGGCGCTACGGGCTGCGGCTGGCCCTGTGCATCGGCCTGGCCCAGTCGCTGGTCTCCCTGATCGAGGTGGAACGCTCGTACTGGGTGGCGCTGACGGTCACCTTCGTCCTCAAACCGGACTTCGGATCGGTGTTCTCCCGCGCGGTGCTGCGCGCCCTGGGCACGGCGGCCGGGCTGGTCCTGGCCGCCGCCGTGCTGGCGGAGGTGCCGCGCGGCTGGTGGGACGTCCCGGTGATGGTGGTGCTCGCCGCGCTGATCCCGGCGTTCTCCGCGAAGGGGTACGTCTTCCAGACCGCGGCCATCACCCCGGTGATCCTGCTGCTGTCGGACCTCCTCAACCACCAGGGCTTCGACCTGGTCCGGCCCCGGCTGCTGGACAGCCTGATCGGCTGCGCCATCACCCTCGTCGCCGGCTACCTGCTGTGGCCCGAGAGCTGGCACACCCGGATCGGCGACCGGCTCGCCGACGCCGTGGACGACGCGGCCCGCTACGTGGACTGCGCCTTCGCCCCCGTCGCGGACGAGGCCGAGCTGCGGGCCGCCCGCCAAGCCCGGCTCCAGGCCCGGCGACGGATCTACCGCGACCTGTCGGGCGTCCGCAGCGAGTTCCAGCGGGCCCTGACCGAGCCCCCGCCGACCGGCACCCGCGCGGCCGCCTGGTGGCCTCTGGTGGTGGCCGTGGAACGGATCGTGGACGCCACCACGGCGGCCCGCGTCCGCGTCAACCACGGAGCCCCCGCCCCGCCCTCCTGCGAGGTGCTCCGGATCACGGGCCAGCTCGGCGCCCTGGCCGAGGGCATCCGCAGCAGCGAGACCCTGGTCCGCGTCGAGGTCCCCCCGTGGGGGGACGAGGCCGGCGTGCTCGCCCCGCTCCACCAGGAGGTGGCGGCGGCCCGCGCCATCTCCCAGTCGGGCCCCTGACCCGTCCCGCCGCGCGGTACGGGATCCCCCGAACGCCGCACGGGGTGCGCCGTGCCGGGCCGGGCGCGGCAGCATCGAGGCATGCGCACCCGCCGCCGTCTGGCCGCCCCGGCCCTGGCCGCCCTCCTGGCGGTCGCCACGGCCGGGTGCGCGGACGTGGAGGGGCTCAAGGACCAGGGCGACCAGGGCACCGTCCACGCCCCCAGGACCCTGTGGAAGGGCTACTTCCCCGACCCGCCCGGCCCCGGGCAGCAGCCCGGCGCGGCCGCCGTGGTCCCGGGCCTGCCCAAGGTGCCGGGGCTGAGCATGCGCGGGGTGGACGCGCTGGCCGTCGTACGGGCCGACATCACGGCCGCCACCGCCGAGGACGGCGGCACCGGCCGGCTCGTGGACCCCAGGGCCGTGCAGCGGCTCGCGCTCTGCACACAGGCTGTGGACGGCGGGCCCTTCTGCCCGGTGCGGCCCGGGGTCCTGCACGACCTGACCGGCAACGGCAGGGAGGAGCTGATCACCGCCCTGGACGTGGACGGCCGCCTCAGCGAACTGCGGGTCTACACCGTCCAGGACGACGGCAGGATCGCCCGCATCCTCTCCCGGCGCGGGGTCCTGGAGGGCGTGGAGGTGGCCGCCGAGCACCTGGCCGTCCGCGAGCCGACCTCGAACCCGGTCTACATCTCCGTCTCCGACTACGTCTGGGACCCCAACACCAAGAGCATGAGCCTGTCGCAGCTGACCCTCGACGACTGCCCCACCCTGACCGACGTCCCGTTGAGCGCGGACCGGCAGCGATGCGCGCGCTGAGCAGCCTCCGCTGGAAGATCGCCCTGACCACCACCCTGGTGTGCTGCACGGTCGCCGCCGCCCTCGGGATCGCCGTGCACAACGTGGTCGCCCGGCAGGTCGTCGGAGAGGTCCGCAAGGAGGTGGACCGGGAGCTGGAGCACGCCCTCGGGCACTACGAGTACGGCACCGCGCACGGCGACGTGCACGCCGCCCTCGACCCGCCCGGCCTCCCGGCCCCCCTGCGCGAGCTCGTCGCACACGGCCGCACCGGCAGCATGGTCGGCACCTACCAGGGCAAGCCCGTCATGTGGGGCGCCGGCCCCGCCGACCAGCAGGCCCTCGCGGTCTGGATCCCGTACGAGAGCACCCGCACCCGGCTGCGCGACCTGGACACCGCCATCCTCCTGTCCTCGGCCCTCGCGGCCGGGGTGGTCGCCCTGGCCGGCCTGTTCCTCGCCAACCGGATCAGCCGCCGCCTCACGACCACGGCCGCCGTGGCCCGCCGGATCAGCGCGGGCGACCTGGACGCCCGGGTCGGCTTCCCCGCCGACCGGGACGCCGACGCGGACGCCGACGGCACCCGCCGCTCCCGCGACGAGGTGCGGGACGTCGCCCGGGCCCTGGACTCGATGGCCGCCTCGCTCCAGGAACGGCTGGAGGCGGAGAAGCGGTTCACGGCCGACGTCGCGCACGAGCTGCGCACCCCGCTGACGGGCTCCCTGGCCGCCGCCGCGCTGCTGCCGGAGGGCCGGCCCAAGGAGATGATCGAGGACCGGTTGCGGGCCCTGCACCTGCTCACCGAGGACCTGCTGGAGATCTCCCGGCTCGACGCGGGGGTGGAACGGGCCGACCTGGCCCGGGTGGAACTGGGCCGGGCCGTCCGGCGGGCCGTCGCCGGGTCCCGGCTCGCCGCCGAGGTGCGGGTGGTGCGGGACGCGGTGGTGCTCACCGACCGGCGGCGGCTGGACCGGATCCTGACCAACCTGCTGGTCAACGCCCACAAGCACGGGCGGCCACCGGTCGAGGTGACGGTGGAGGGGCCGGTGGTGGTGATCCACGACCACGGCTCCGGCTATCCCGCCGAACTGGTCGAGCAGGGACCCCAGCGCTTCCGCACCGGAGATCCCGGCCGCGGCCGCGGCCACGGCCTGGGGCTGACGATCGCGGTGGGCCAGGCCGCCGTCCTGGACATCGCCCTCGGCTTCGCCAACGCCCCCGACGGCGGCGCCCTGACCACCCTCCGGCTCCCGGTGGGGCGGCTGCCGGAGGGGAGTTGAGGGAGGGCGGTCCGGACGAACCGCTGCGCCGGGGCGGCGGGGCGGGGATGAACGGTGGATGAACCCGGCACGGCGGAGGGCCAGTTCGTGCGGGCGAGCGGGTTGGGTGGTAGGACGGGCACCACGAAGGGCGCCCCTGCCGTCGTTCCAGCCCAGGGGCCGATAACCTTACGTGTCCACTCTGGGCAGGGATCAACCGCGCAGCACGGACAAATGACGCACGCACTCATGCGAAAGGCCTGGCCCATGGGTATTCGGAGCTTGTTGCGCAAGGTGTTCGGAAGGACTGCGGAGCCGGTCCCCGAGACGTCGGACGCCCCAGCGGCGGCCCTCCCCAGCCAGGCCGAACGCACGCCGCTGGACGTGGCGGCCGAGCTGGTGGCGGCGTCCTTCGACAACCCGACGGTCCCGCCGCAGTCGGCACCGCGCGACCGTGAGGCGGGCACCCTCCTCACCGCCCCCGCCCCCACCACGGACCCCACCGTCCCGGAAGCCCGCCGCCCCACCCCCCAGGGCCCCACCCCGCCGCCCACCGAGGCCACCGCCCGGCAGCCGGAGGCCGAGCCGGCCGAGGCGGTCGTGGAGCCGGAGGCCGAACCGGCCGCCGCCGAGCCCGCGCCGCAGGAGCAGGCCGAGGCCACGCTGCCGGAGGCGGCGACCGAGGAAGCCGCGGGCACCGAGCCCGCCACCCCGCAGGCCCCGGAAGAGGACTCGCCCACCCCGGCCGCCCCCGAGGCCGAGGCCGCCCCGATCACGGTCGAGGCCGTCGAGGCCGAGCCGGTCGCCGCGGCGGAGGCACAGGCGGAACCCGAGGCCGCCCAGGCCGACGCCGCCCCCCAGCCGGAGGCAGAGGCCCCGGCGGCGGAGCCCGAGGCCGCCCAGGCGGAGGCCAACCCCGAGCCGCAGCCGCAGCCGGACGCGGAGGCCGACCCCGAGCCCCAGCCGGAGGCGGAGGCGGAGTTCCAGCCCGAGCCCCTGGCCGCACAGGCCGAGCCGGAAGCCGTTGCGGAATCCGAGCCGCAGACCGCGGCCGCCCCCCAGCCGGAGGCGGAGGCCCCGGCGGCGCAGCCCGCGGCCGCCCAGGCGGAGGCCAACCCCGAGCCGCAGACCGCGGCCGCCCCCCAGCCGGAGGCGGAGGCCCCGGCGGCGGAGCCCGTGGCCGCCCAGGCCGAGCCGGAGCCCGCAGCCGCCCAGGCCGACCCCGAGCCCCAGCCGCAGCCGCAGCCGGAGGCGGAGACCGACCCCGAGCCCCAGCCGGAGGCGGAGCCCCTGGCCGCGCAGGCCGAGCCGGAGGCGGCGGACCCCGAACCCCAGCCGGAGGCGGCGGACGCCGAGCCCCAGCCGGAGGTCGACCCCGAGCCCCTGGCCGCGCAGGCCGAGACCGAGCCCCTGGCCGCGCAGGCCGAGACCGAAGCCGTTGCGGAGTCCGGGCCGGAGGCCGTCGGTGGGCCCGCGCTGCCCGCTTCGGCGGTGCGGCGCAAGGGTGGGGCCGTCGGGGCGGCCTACAAGGCCGCCGGGCAGGTGCTGCGGGCCAAGGGGAAGACCGGGGCGCGGGCCAAGGTGTACCTGGTCCTCGACCGCTCCGGCTCCATGCGCGGGTTCTACAAGGACGGCAGCGCCCAGTACCTCGCCGACCACGCCCTCGCCCTCGCCGCGCACCTGGACGAGGAGGCCACCGTGCACACGGTGTTCTTCTCCACCGAACTCGACGGCACCGCCGAACTGACCCTCGACGCCCACGACGAGTCCTGGGTCGAGGCCCGCCACGCCGAGCTCGGCCGCATGGGCCGCACCAGCTACCACGTGGCCGTCGAGGCCGTCGTCGAGCGCTACCAGAAGGACGGCGGCACCGGCCCGGCCCTGGTCGTCTTCCAGACCGACGGCGCGCCCGACAACGTCCGCCCCGCCCGCCAGGCGCTCGCGGACGCCGCCGCCACCGCCCCCGGCGTGCACTGGCAGTTCGTCGCCTTCGGCGACCACGACGCCAAGGCCTTCGACTTCCTGCGCAAGCTGGACGCCGAGAACGCCGGCTTCTTCCACGCCGGCCCCGCCCCCGCGGAGCTGACCCCGGCCGCCCTCCTCAAGGGCGTCCTCGACCGGTTCTGACCGGGAGAAGGAACGACGAAGGGCCCGGGATCCGCGAGGATCCCGGGCCCTTCCCGCTACAGGAGCGGCAGCGTCAGCGCGCGGCGTCCGGGTGCACGGCCTCGGCGACCGGCTTCGCGTCCGCCGCCTTCGTCTCGACCGGCTTGCGCAGCGCGATGTTCAGCTCGCGCAGGCGGCTCTCCTCCAGCACCGTGGGCGCGCCCATCATCAGGTCCTGGGCGTTGCCGTTCAGCGGGAAGGCGATGGTCTCGCGGATGTTCGGCTCGTCGGCCAGCAGCATCACGATGCGGTCCACGCCCGGGGCGATGCCACCGTGCGGCGGGGCGCCGAGGCGGAACGCGCGCAGCATGCCCGCGAACTCGCGCTCGACGGTCTCGGCCTCGTAACCGGCGATCTCGAAGGCCTTCAGCATGACCTCGGGCTCGTGGTTGCGGATGGCGCCGGAGGACAGCTCGATGCCGTTGCAGACGATGTCGTACTGCCAGGCGAGGATGTCGAGCGGGTCCTTCTCCTCCAGGTCCTTCATGCCGCCCTGCGGCATGGAGAACGGGTTGTGGGAGAAGTCGATCTTGCCGGTCTCCTCGTCCTTCTCGTACATCGGGAAGTCGACGATCCAGCAGAAGCGGAAGACGTTCTCCTCGAAGTGGCCGGCGCGCTTGGCGGCCTCGACCCGGACCGGGCCCATGATCTTCGAGACCTCGTCGAACTCGCCCGCGCCGAAGAACACGGCGTGCCCGCCGGCCAGGCCCAGACGCTCGGTGAGGACCTTGACGTTGTCCTCGGTGAGGAACTTGGCGATCGGGCCGGTCAGCGAACCGTCCTCGCCCACGCGCACCCAGGCCAGGCCCTTCGCGCCCAGCGAGACCGCGTAGTCGCCGAGGCCGTCGAAGAACTTGCGCGGCTGGTCGGCGGTGTCCGGGACGGCCAGCGCACGCACGTGCTTGCCGGCGAACGCCTTGAACTCCGAGCCCTCGAAGACGTCGGAGATGTCGACGAGCTCCAGCTTGGCGCGCAGGTCGGGCTTGTCGTTGCCGTACTTCAGCATCGACTCGCGGAACGGGATCCGCGGGAACGGCGAGGTGACCTCGCGGCCGCCGCCGAACTCGGTGAACAGCTCGGTCATCAGGCGCTCGATCGGCTGGAAGACGTCCTCCTGCTCGACGAAGGACATCTCCACGTCGAGCTGGTAGAACTCGCCCGGCGAACGGTCGGCGCGGGCGTCCTCGTCGCGGAAGCAGGGCGCGATCTGGAAGTACCGGTCGAAGCCGGAGATCATCAGCAGCTGCTTGAACTGCTGCGGGGCCTGCGGCAGGGCGTAGAACTTGCCCGGGTTCAGGCGGGACGGGACGACGAAGTCACGGGCGCCCTCGGGGGAGGTCGCGGTGAGGATCGGGGTCGCCATCTCGTTGAAGCCGAGGGCCACCATCTTCGAGCGGATCGAGGCGATCACGGCCGAGCGCAGCATGATGTTGCGGTGCATGCGCTCGCGGCGCAGGTCGAGGAAGCGGTACTCCAGGCGCCGCTCCTCGTTCACCCCGTCCTCGGTGTTGATCGTGAAGGGCAGCGGGGCGGAGGCACCGAGCACCTCGACCTCGGTGACCTCGATCTCGATCTCGCCGGTGGCGAGCTCGGGGTTGACGTTGTCGGCACCACGGGAGACGACCTTGCCGTCGACGCGGACGACGGTCTCCTTGGTGACGCTGCCGAGGGCCTCGTTCGCCGCGGTACCGGGGCGGGCCACGAGCTGCGTGATGCCGTAGTGGTCACGCAGATCGATGAAGAGGATGCCGCCCAGGTCTCGACGATTGTGCACCCAGCCGCTCAGCCGGACGTCGGATGCGACGTCGGAGGCACGGAGCTCGCCGCACGTGTGGGACCTGTACCGATGCATCAGTCATCCAGTTCTACGCGTTTTCCAGGTGGACTCAACCCTCCCAAGGTTACCGTCCGGCAGCGGTACGTACCGGGCGCGCCCGGAGCGCAGCGGCACGGGGCGCCGGACGGGCGCCCCGTGCCCGCGACCTGTAAAGATGGCCGGGTGCGCACCGAGGACGTCCTGGCCGCCATCGCGACCGGCCTGTGGCGGTGGGACAACGCTTCCGGAACGGTCACCCTCGACGGCGAGGCCGCCCGGCTCCTCGGGCTGCCCGCCGAGCCCGTCGTGCTGCCCGAGGCGGCCGCCCGCGCGCGCTTCCACCCGGTCGACTGGAACGAGATCAACGGCATCGTGAACCTCGCCGTGGCCGAGGGCACCCTCGCCGAGGCCCGGCTGCGGATCATGGACGAGGACGGGCGGGTGCTGCGCACCGTCCGCAGCCGCTCCAAGCCGCTGGAGAACCGGACCGCCGACGGCCGGGTCGACTACGAGCTGATCGGCACCATCCAGGAGATCGCCGAACCCCAGCCCGGCACCACGGCCGCGCACACCCCCATCACCGGCGACTGGCGGCGCTCCCGCGAGGCTTTCCTGCTGGACGCCGGCCGGGCGCTGGCCGAGGCCCGCTCCACGGCCGAGGTGCTGCGGGTGGCCGCCTCGCTGTCCATGCCGGGGTTCAGCCCGGACGGGCTGGCGGTCTTCGGGATGGCGGGCGACCAGCTGTCCGTCATCGGGCACCACGGACACGCACCGGGCGACGAGGGCCCCTTCTCGGACATGGCCCTGGACACCGACTACCCGGCGGCCGAGGTCGTCCGGACCGGCCGGGCGATCTACCTCCCCACGCCGGAGGACTACAAACGGCGCTTCCCCGTCACCTGGCCCCTCGCCCAGCCGTTCGACCGGGCCTCCTGGGCCTTCCTCCCGCTGATCGTGGCCGGGCGGACCATGGGGGCCTGGATGGCGGCGTTCAAGCACCCGGTGACCTTCTCGCCGGACGAGCGGTCCGTGCTGACGACGGTGGCCCGGATGCTCGCCCAGGCCCTCCAGCGGGCCGGGGTCGCCGAGTCGGAGCGGGAGCTCACCACCGGCCTCCAGCGGTCGATGATGCCGCAGCTCGGCCCCGAGATCCCCGGCATGACCATCGCCGCCCGCTACGTCCCCACCGGCGGCGGGCTCCAGGTCGGCGGCGACTGGTACGACGTGATCCCGCTGCCCTCCGGCCGCTTCGCCCTGGTCATCGGCGACGTCCAGGGGCACGACGTGCGGGCCGCCGGGCTGATGGGCCAGCTGCGCATCGCGGTGCGCGCCTACGCCTCCGAGGGGCACCGGCCGGACGCGGTGCTCTCGCGCGCCTCCCGCTTCCTGGCCGGGCTGTGCTCCGCGCCCGCGCCGGACGAGGACCCCGGCGCGGGGTCCGGTCCCGGCGCGGACGCCGACGCGGACTTCGGCAGCCCCCGGTTCGCGACCTGCCTGTACGTGGAGTGCGACCCGCGGACCGGCACGCTGGAGATCGCCCGGGCCGGGCACCCCGACCCGGTGGTGCGGATGGCCGACGGCACGGTGCTGATGCGGCCGACGGCCGGCGGGCTGCCGCTCGGCATCGTCCCCGACACCGACTACCCCACGACCCGTTTCGCCCTGGAGCCCGGCGAGACGCTGATGCTGTGCACCGACGGGCTGATCGAGACCGGCGGGCACGACCTGGACACGGGCTGGGCGCGGCTGCGGGCGATCCTGGAGTCCGACGCCCACGACCGCGCCGCTCCCGGCGAGGGCGGCGGGGACGCGGACAACCACCTGGAGCGCCTCGCCGACCTGCTGGTCCAGGCCGTGCACGGGCCGTCCTCGCACCACACCACGGGCCCGCTGGCCGACCGCCGCGAGGACGACATAGCCGTGGTGCTGCTGTGCCGCGAGAGCCCGAGCTGCGGCTGCGGCACCTCCGTCGAGCACCCCGTACGGCCCGCCCGGCGCACGATGCTGACCGTGGCGCAGGCCGAGCCCTCGCGGATCGCGGGCGCCCGCCGGCAGGTGCGGGAGCTGCTGCACGACTGGGCGGACGCGGAGCAGGTGGACTCGGCGGTGCTGATGGTCTCCGAGATGGTGACGAACGTGCTGGTCCACACGGACGGGGACGCGCTGCTGGTCGCGGAGGCGGCGGGCGAGCCGGGCGCGCGGCGGCTGCGCGTGGAGGTGGCCGACGCGAGCGACGAGCTGCCGCACAAGCGCCACCCGGGCGAGATGGCGTCCAGCGGGCGCGGCGTGCTGCTGATGGAGATGCTGGCCGACGCGTGGGGCGTGGATCCGCGCGGCGAGGGCAAGTCGATCTGGTTCGAGCTGTACGAGCAGGCCAAGCCGGACGGTGACGAGGACCGGGAAGCCCCCGGTCCCGCCGACTGACCGGCCGGCCCCGGTAACCGAAAGGCGGTCCCGGCCATGCCGACCCCGCCCCCGAAGCCCACCCCGAACCCCGCCCCGGGCCCGAGCGCGGCGCCGGAGGGCGCCCCCGCGGGGCCCCGGCCGCTGCTGCCCGAAGCGGCGCGGCGGCTGGCCGCCTGGTGCGCCGTCGTCCTGCTGGTGGCCGGTGTGGCCGCCGTCGGCGTCTGGCTCTGCGTGGTCTTCAAGACGGCCGTCACCCCGGTGCTGCTGGCCCTGCTGGGCACCGCCCTGCTCGGGCCGCTGCACCGGTGGCTGATCCGGATGCGGCTGAACCGCTCGCTGGCCGCCGCGCTGACCTGCCTGGGGGTGGTCGCGGTGGTCGGCGGGGCGACGTACGTGGTCGTGACGGCGCTCATCGAGACGGGCGACCAGATCGTCGGCGCCCTCAAGCGGGCCGGCCAGAGCCTGGCCGAGCACTTCGGGGCGGCCGGCACCTCCCTCCAGGACCTGGCCGCGAACGCCAAGGAGCTGCTCTCGAAGTTCGGCGGCACGGCCGCCTCCGGGGTGATCAGCGGGATCAGCGTGGTCGGGGAGATGATCGCGACCGCCGTCCTGGCGCTGCTGCTGATCTTCTTCTTCCTCCGCGACTCCGACCGGGCCTCGGGCGCCCTGCGCTCGCTGGCGCCGCGCTCGACCGGGGACACCGTCGAGGCGGTCGCGCGGCGGGCCTACGGGGCCGTCGAGGGGTTCATGCGCGGGACGACGTTCATCGCCGCGATCGACGCCGTCTGCATCACCGTGGGGCTGCTGGTGCTGCGGGTGCCGGGGGCGGTGGGGCTGGGCGCGCTGGTGTTCGTCGGCGCGTACATCCCGTACCTGGGCGCCTTCATCTCCGGCGCCGTGGCCGTGCTGGTGGCCCTCGCCGACCGGGGATGGGTGATCGGGCTGTGGGCGCTGGGGGTGGTGCTGGCGGTGCAGGTGCTGGAGGGGCACGTGCTCCAGCCGATGATCCAGAGCCGCACGGTGCAGATGCACCCGGCGGCGGTGATGCTGGCGATCACCGCCGGGGCGAGCGTCGCCGGGATCCTCGGGATGCTGCTGGCGGTGCCGCTGACGGCGGCCGCCTTCGGGGTCCTGTCGGAACTCCGCGCCCGCCACGGCGCTCCCGCCGCGGGACCCGGGGGCCCCGCGGCCGCGGAGGACGTGACCTAGGGGATCAGGCGGTCTCCTCCGGCTCCGCCTCGCCGGCGCCGCGGTGGCCGAGGCCGGTCACGTCGGTGCTGGGGATGACGCCCAGGCGGCCGGCCTGGAAGTCGTCGAAGGCCTGCTGGAGCTCGGCGTGGCTGTTCATGACGAACGGCCCGTAGTGCGCCATCGGCTCGCGGATCGGCAGTCCGCCGAGGACGACCACCTCGAAGTTCTCGCTGCGCGAGTCCTGCCCGGCGTCCGCCCGGATGGTCAGGGCGTCGCCGGAGCCGAAGACCACGGTCTGGCCCAGCTTGAACGGGCGCCGCTCGGCGCCGGCCGCGCCGCTGCCCGCGAGGCCGTAGGCGAGGGCGTTGAAGTCGGACCGCCAGGGCAGCGTGACCTCGGCACCCGGGCTGACGGTCAGGTGGATCATCGTGATCGGGGTGTGGGTGGCGCCGGGGCCGGCGTGGCCCGCGAGGTCGCCCGCGATCAGGCGGATCAGGGCGCCGCCGTCCTGCGAGGCGAGCAGCTTGACGGTGCCGCCGCGGATGTCCTGGTACTTCGGCGCGAGCATCTTGTCCTTGGCGGGCAGGTTCACCCACAGCTGGAGGCCGTGGAAGAGGCCGCCGGACATGACGAGTTCCTCGGGCGGGGTCTCGATGTGCAGCAGGCCGGAGCCCGCCGTCATCCACTGGGTGTCGCCGTTGGTGATGACTCCGCCGCCGCCGTGCGAGTCACGGTGGATGAAGGTGCCGTCGATGATGTAGGTGACGGTCTCGAAGCCGCGGTGCGGGTGCCAGGGGGTGCCCTTGGGCTCGCCGGCCGCGTAGTCCACCTCGCCCATCTGGTCCATCATGATGAACGGGTCGAGGTAGTCGTACTTGATCCCCGCGAAGGCGCGTCGCACCGGGAAGCCCTCGCCCTCGAAACCGGAGGGCGCGTCCACGACACCCAGCACGGGTCGGGCCTGGGCACCTTCGGCGGGAGCGATGACGCGCGGCAGCGCGAGCGGGTTCTCAACAGTCACTGCGGGCATGGTCAGGACCTCCTTCTGGCACGAGTTTAGTTGAATCTCGAACTTCCTGCCACCCGCACAGAACAGCGCACCCCCCGGGATCATTCCCGGGGGGTGCGCAGGACCTGGCCTCAGTGCGCCCTATCCATACATACGGCGCATCGCGAAGTCGACCATCTGCTCCACGGCCTTGGCGTCGAAGACCATGCGGTGGTCGCCCTCCATGTCGAGGACGAAGCCGTACCCGGTGGGCAGCAGGTCGATCACCTCGGCGCCGGTGATCACGAAGTACTTGGACTCCTTGCCGGCGTACCGGCGGAGCTCCTTGAGCGTGGTGAACATCGGGATGACCGGCTGCTGCGTGTTGTGCAGGGCCAGGAACCCGGGCGTCTCGCCGCGCGGGCAGTAGACCTTCGAGGTCGCGAAGATCTGCTGGAAGTCCTCCGCGGACAGCGACCCGGTGGTGAAGGCCCGCACCGCGTCGGCGAGCGACGGCGGCGAGGGCTCGGGGTAGAGCGGCTGCTCGCCGTACCCGCCGGCCATCTGCTGCGGGGCGGCGTACTGCTGCTGCCCCGCGCTCACGTTCTGGTCGTAGCCGTACATGGGCCGAAGCCTACCGAGCGGGCCCCGCCCCCAGGCACCCTCCAGCCGGACCCGGTTGACGCTGGTCACAGTCGCCGCAGAGGGGTTGCGCCTTATTACTGGTGGGTAGCATCATGAGGTTACCGATTGGTATGTACGAGGAACCTGTCTCCCCGAGCCTTAACGGAGCCGTCGCCATGGGGCACTACAAGTCGAATCTCCGCGACATCGAGTTCAACCTCTTCGAGGTGCTCGGCCGCGAAAAGCTGTACGGCACCGGCCCGTTCGGCGAGATGGACACCGAGACCGCCAAGAGCATCCTGTCCGAGCTGACCCGCCTCGCCGAGAACGAGCTGGCGGAGTCCTTCGCGGACGCCGACCGCAACCCGCCGGTCTTCGACCCGGCCACCAACACCGCCCCGGTCCCGGCCTCCTTCAAGAAGTCCTACGAGGCCTTCATGGACTCGGAGTACTGGCGCCTGGGCCTGCCCGAGGAGATCGGCGGCACCACCTCCCCGCGCTCCCTGATCTGGGCCTACGCGGAGCTGCTGCTCGGCTCGAACCCGGCCGTCTGGATGTACTCCTCCGGCCCGGCGTTCGCCGGCATCCTGCACGCCGAGGGCAACGAGGCGCAGAAGAAGATCGCCCGGATCGCGGTCGAGAAGCGCTGGGGCTCCACCATGGTCCTGACCGAGCCCGACGCGGGCTCGGACGTCGGCGCCGGCCGCACCAAGGCCGTGCAGCAGGAGGACGGCTCCTGGCACATCGAGGGCGTGAAGCGCTTCATCACCTCCGGTGAGCACGACATGGAGGAGAACATCCTCCACTACGTCCTCGCCCGCCCCGAGGGCCACGGCCCGGGCACCAAGGGCCTGTCCCTCTTCCTCGTCCCGAAGTTCCACTTCGACTGGGAGACCGGCGAGCTGGGCGAGCGCAACGGCGTCTACGCGACGAACGTCGAGCACAAGATGGGCCTCAAGGCCTCCAACACGTGCGAGATGACCTTCGGCGACCGGCACCCCGCCAAGGGCTGGCTGATCGGCGACAAGCACGACGGCATCCGCCAGATGTTCATGATCATCGAGTTCGCCCGGATGATGGTCGGCACGAAGGCCATCGCCACCCTCTCCACCGGCTACCTCAACGCGCTGGAGTACGCCAAGGAGCGCGTGCAGGGCCCGGACCTGGCGAACTTCATGGACAAGACCGCGCCCAAGGTCACCATCACGCACCACCCGGACGTGCGCCGCTCGCTCATGACGCAGAAGGCGTACGCCGAGGGCATGCGCGCCCTCGTGCTGTACACCGCCTCCGTCCAGGACGCGATCCAGCTCAAGGAGGCCGCCGGCGAGGACGCCTCCGCCGAGATCGGCCTCAACGACCTGCTCCTGCCGATCGTGAAGGGCTACGGCTCGGAGAAGTCGTACGCGCTGCTCTCCGAGTCCCTGCAGACCTTCGGCGGTTCCGGTTACCTGCAGGAGTACCCGATCGAGCAGTACATCCGGGACGCCAAGATCGACACCCTCTACGAGGGCACCACGGCCATCCAGGGCCAGGACTTCTTCTTCCGCAAGATCGTCCGCGACCAGGGCGCCTCGCTGAACGTCCTCTCCGAGACGATCAAGAAGTTCCTCGCCGAGGGCGTGGGCGGCGAGGAGCTGGCCCCGGCCCGCGACGCGCTGGCCAAGGCCGCCGTCGACCTGGAGGGCATCGTCGGCCAGATGATCGTCGACCTCACCGCCACCGGCGAGGACGTCAAGAACATCTACAAGGTCGGCCAGAACACCACCCGCCTGCTGATGGCCTCCGGTGACGTGGTCGTCGGTTACCTGCTGCTCAAGGGCGCCGCCGTGGCCGCCGAGAAGCTGGCGACCGCCTCCGCCAAGGACGTGCCGTTCTACACCGGCAAGATCGCCGCCGCGAAGTTCTACGCGGCCCAGGTCCTGCCGGGCGTCTCGGTCCAGCGCGCGCTGGCCGAGTCCGTCGACAACTCCCTCATGGAGCTCGACGAGGCCGCCTTCTAAGGCAGCCCCCTGGTCGTACGCGGTGTACGTACGCACCGGTGGCCGGACCTCTCCTGTCGAGGGTCCGGCCGCCGGTGTGTCCGGGGTCCGGCGCCTCCCGGCCGCCGGTGTGTCCGGGGGCACGGCGCCCGCGTACCCCGGTTGTCGGCGGTTCGTGGGACGCTCGTAGGCATGAGTCCACAGGAGCAGCAGCACGGCGGCAGGGGGTACACGGTCCCCACCGGGCGCCCCTACGCCCTCAAGGAGCTCCAGGCCAACGTGGGCGCCCTCGGCGACCGGATCAAGGACCTCTACGACGGGGCCCACCCCGCCGAGTACGACCCGGTGGCCGACGCCCTGTACGTGGCCTTCCAGACGGCCGCCGGCCTCGCCCCCGCCAAGAGCTACACCGGCTGCCCCGAGCACCCCAACGGCGCCCTCGACCCCGAGGCACCCGAGGGCTGGGGCCGCTGCCTCATCTGCAACGACCGCCGCCGCCTCGGCCGGCGCCTGCAGGGCGGGCGCCCGGCCGCCCCCGCCGCCCAGGTCGAACAGCGGCGCCTGGGCTACCCGGTACCCGACCCCCCGTACAGCCTCGACGTACTGCGGCGGTACCTGCGCGGCATCGACGAACAGCGCTTCCACCTCACGCTCGGTTCGCCCGACCAGGATTTCGTCCGCCTCGCCGACGACCTCCACCGGGCGTTCATCGTCGCCCGCGAACTGTCCCGCCCGCGGGGCGCCTCGGGCTGCTCCGAGCACCCCGGAGCGCCGGTCGACCCCGATGCCCCGCCCGGCGAGGCCTGTATCTTCTGCGCCGGACGCAAAAGACGTGCCCAGCGCCCGCCGCAGACCCCCGAGATGCTCCCGCGCATCCGCCGGGGCGAGCGCCGGCAGCTGCAGCGCCGATTCGAGCGTCCGCCGGGCTGAGGACCACGGAGCCCGCGGGCCACGCACCCGCGGCCCCCCGACCCCCGCGGCCATCCGCCGCAGTCCGGCCATGACGAACACGACTCTCGTTAAGGTGAACCACTTGACTTGCTCCCCCTCTCCTACCGAGAGGGGGCTCTCACCCTCACGGGTGAGGTTTCCTGCTTCACCACGGACCGCCCCGGCCGAAAGGAGGACTCCCGATGAGGTCTTACACCCGCTCCACAGGCAGCAACCGCCAGCCCGGCGGCCAGAAGATTGATCGCGGCGTTCCCGTCCCGGTCGTGGGTGGTCCCGCAGTTCCCGCACGTCCACTCGCGGACATCGAGGGGTATCCCGGAGCCGATGGTCCCGCACACCGAGCACAGTCGAGTGCTGGGGAACCACCGGTCGACGATGATCAGCCGCCGTCCGTACCAAGCCACCTTGTACTCCAGCAGCTGCCGCAGCTCACGCCAGGCGGCATCGCTGATGGCGCGCGCCAGCCTGCGGTTCCTGAGCATGTTGGTGACGGTCAGGTCCTCGATCACGAGCGTTTGGTTTTCGCGCACGAGACGAGTCGTCAGCTGATGCAGGTGATCCCTGCGGCGATCGGTGATCCGCGCATGGACCCTGGCCACCCGGGTGCGGGCCTTCGCCCGGTTCCTGCTGCCTTTCTCCTTCCGCGACAGCGCCCGCTGCGCCCGGGCCAGGCGCTCCCGGTCCCGGCGTTCGTGCTTCGGGTTGGCGATCTTCTCACCGGTGGACAGGGTGAGCAGGGCCGTCAGCCCGGCATCGATGCCGACGGCGCTGATGGTGGCGGGCAGGGGAGCCGGTGTGTCCTCGCACAGCAGGGACACGAACCAGCGCCCCGCGCTGTCGCAGGAGACCGTGACCGTGGACGGCCGCACCCCCTGTGGCAGGGGACGGGACCACACGATGTCCAGCGGCTCGGCCATCTTCGCCAGCGTCAGTCGGCCCTCCGCATAGCGGAACCCGCTGCGGGTGTACTCGGCCGAGGCGCGCGACTTCCGCTTGGACTTGAAGCGGGGGTACTGCGACCGCTTCTCCCAGAACCCCACGAACGCCGACTGCAGGTGACGCAATGCCTGCTGCAACGGCACCGAGGACACCTCGGCCAGGAAGGCCAGCTCCTCGGTCTTCTTCCATGCGGTGAGCAGCGCCGACGTCTGCCCGTAGCCCACCCGCTCCCGGCTCGCCTTCCAGGCCTCGGTACGGGCGGCGAGAGCCAGGTTGTAGACCTTCCGCACGCACCCGAACGTCCGCGACAGCTCAACCGTCTGCGCGTCCGTCGGATGGAAGCGGTACTTGAACGCCCGCTTCACGGAAGGAACCCCCACGCCCCGGACGCTAGGGGCGGTTACGATCCGAACACAAGCACAGGTCACAGCCTCACGCAGCGGCAGACCGCCGTAGCGAGGCTCCGGGCCGGGGTTGGCTTTCCTCCCCCGGCTGAAGCCGGGGGCTTCCACACAAGGGAAATTAGATGAGCTCTCCCGCCCGCTTCGACCGCGGCCACACCGACGATCTGATGACCTTCCTGACGGCCAGTCCGTCGCCGTACCACGCTGTGGCCAACGCGGCCGAGCGGCTGGAGAAGGCAGGCTTCAGGCAGTTGTCGGAATCGGACGCCTGGGACTCGGGCACGGGAGGCCGGTTCGTCCTGCGCGGCGGCGCGCTCATCGCCTGGTACGTGCCCGAGGGCGCGGCCGCGCACACCCCCTTCCGGATCATCGGGGCGCACACCGACTCCCCCAACCTCCGCGTCAAGCCCGTCCCCGACACGGGCTCGCAGGGCTGGCGGCAGGTCGCCGTGGAGATCTACGGCGGGACCCTGCTCAACACCTGGCTCGACCGCGACCTGGGCCTGGCGGGCCGGCTCTCGCTGCGGGACGGCACCGACCGGCTCGTCAACGTCGACCGCCCGCTGCTGCGCGTCCCCCAGCTCGCCGTGCACCTGGACCGGTCCGTCAACACCGACGGCCTCAAGCTGGACAAGCAGCGGCACATGCAGCCGATCTGGGGCCTGGGCGAGGCCCGCGAGGGCGACCTGATCGCCTTCCTGGAGGAGGAAGAGGGCCTGCCCCAGGGCTCGGTGGCGGGCTGGGACCTGATGGTCCACTCGATCGAGCCGCCCGCCTACCTCGGCCGCGACCGCGAACTCCTCGCCGGCCCCCGCATGGACAACCTCCTGTCGGTGCACGCGGGCGTGGCCGCCCTCGCCGCAGTCTCCGCCTCCGACAAGCTGGACCACATCCCGGTGCTGGCCGCCTTCGACCACGAGGAGAACGGCTCCCAGTCGGACACCGGCGCGGACGGCCCGCTCCTGGGCAACGTGCTGGAACGTTCAGTCTTCTCACGGGGCGGCAGCTACGAGGACAAGGCCCGCGCCTTCGCCGGCACCATCTGCCTCTCCTCCGACACCGGGCACGCCGTCCACCCCAACTACGCGGAACGGCACGACCCTTCGCACCACCCGCGCGCCAACGGCGGCCCCATCCTGAAGGTCAACGTCAACCAGCGCTACGCCACCGACGGCAGCGGCCGGGCGGTCTTCGCCGCGGCCTGCGAGCGGGCCGGGGTGCCGTGGCAGACGTTCGTCTCCAACAACTCCATGCCGTGCGGCACGACCATCGGCCCGATCACCGCGGCCCGCCACGGCATCCAGACGGTCGACATCGGCGTGGCGATCCTCTCGATGCACTCGGCCCGCGAACTCTGCGGCTCCGACGACCCGTTCCTCCTCGCGAACGCCCTGCTGTCCTTCCTGGAGGGCTGAGCCCCCAGGAAGGACCCGCCCGGGGTTCCTCAGCCGTCCATGCCTGCCAGTACCAGCGGCAGGCGGGCGGTGCCGGTGGGGGTGACGGTGACCGGGACGCCCCAGTCCTGCTGGTGGACGTGGCAGGCCGGGTATTCGTTCGCCGGGTCGTCGTCGCAGGACGCGGCCATCGCCGAGACGTGCAGCACCCCTTCGGTGACCTCGGGGTTCAGCTCCAGGTCCCGGAACAGGTCCGTGCCCTGGCCCTCGCCCGCCGCCAGGAGCTCCGGCGGGGTCGAGGAGACCAGCAGGCGGGTGGAGGGGCCGTAACGGGTGTCCAGCTTCTGGCCCGCCGGGGCCTGGAAGACCACGTCCAGGCGGAGCGTGCCCGGGGCCACCTCGGTGGCGGCCCGCTGCGTACGGTGGGCGACCGCGTCGACCCGTACGGCCTCCTCCGGAAGCCGCAGCCGGGTCAGCCGGTGCCGGGCGGACTCCACGACCACGATGTCCTCGCCGACGAGGACGGCGGCACTGGGCTCGCGCAGGTCGGTGGCGAGGGTGGTGACCTGGCCGGTGGCGGGGTCGTAGCGGCGCAGGGCGTGGTTGTAGGTGTCGCAGACCGCGACCGAGCCGTCGGGCAGGGCGGTCACCCCGAGCGGGTGCTGGAGCAGGGCCTGGGCGGCGTCGCCGTCCCGGTGGCCGAAGTCGAACAGGCCGGTGCCGACGGCGGAGCGGACGACGTAGCCGTCCTCGCCCGCCTCGACGTACCGCAGCGCGCTGGTCTCGGAGTCGGCGACCCACAGCCGGTCGCCGGCGGCCGCGAGCCCGGACGGCTGGGCGAACCAGGCCTCGGCGGCGGGACCGTCGACCAGCCCCTCGTTGGTGGTCCCGGCGGCGACGGCGACGGTGCCCGCCTCCGGGTCCCAGGTCCACAGCTGGTGCACGCCGGCCATGGCGATCCACACCCGGCCCTGCCACCAGGCCACGTCCCACGGCGAGGACAGGTCCACCTCCAGGGCCGGCCCGGAGGTCGGGGACCCCTGCCACCACTGCCGCCCGGTCCCGGCGACGGTCTCCACCGCGCCCGTGGCGGGGTCGAAGACCCGCAGCGCGTGGTTGACGGTGTCGGCGACCACGACCCGCCCGTCGGGCAGCAGCGCCAGTCCCTGCGGCTCGCTGAAGGCCTGCGGCCCGAAGCCGCGCTCCCCGCCGCCGATCCGCCGCACGACGCTCTCCCCGTCGGCGGCGAGCTCCACCAGCTGGTGGCGCGTGGAGTCGGAGACGAGCAGGTTCCCGGAGGGCAGCACGACCGCCTTCCCGGGGAAGCGCAGGTCGGTGGCGACGGGCTCGGGCGCCACGTAGGGCCCGTCCCCGCGGCGCAGCGTCCCCTTGGCCCCGTGCTCGGCCTCCAGCTCCTCCACGAGCCGGGCGATGGCGTGCGCGTGCCCCTCGCCGGCGTGCTGGGCGACGACGTACCCCTCGGGGTCGATCACCACGAGCGTGGGCCAGGCCCGCACGGCGTACTGCTTCCAGGTGGCGAGCTCGGGGTCGTCGAGCACGGGGTGGTGCACCTCGTACCGCTCGACGGCGTCGACGACGGCGGCGTGCTCGGCCTCGTGGACGAACTTCGGCGAGTGCACGCCGATGATCACCACGGTGTCGCGGTGCTTCTCCTCCAGCTCGCGCAGCTCGTCCAGGACGTGCAGGCAGTTGATGCAGCAGAAGGTCCAGAAGTCCAGGACGACGATCCGTCCTCGCAGGTCGGCGAGGGTGAGGTCCTTGCCTCCGGTGTTCAGCCAGCCCCCCTTGCCGATCAGCTCGGGGGCACGGACACGGGCACGGCGGGGCGCGGGCGCGGGGGTGGGCGCCGGGGCAGCATCGTTCATCCTTCAAGCTTGCCATCCACTCGTGAACGGCGGATCACACGGCGAGGAAGGCCTCCAGGGAGGTGGTCAGGGCCTCGACGAAGGTGTCCTGGACGGGGGGCGGCAGGAGGTCCAGGGAGAGGTACGGGTTGAGGTCCTCCAGTTCCACCAGGAGGAGCTCGCCCGTCGGGGCGCGGCAGGCGTCCACGCGCTGGATCCCGTGGTCGAGGGTGTTCCAGGCGATGAAGCGGCGCGCGAAGGCCAGGTCCTCGGGGGTGGGCTCGTACGGGACCAGGTCCCAGCGGCGGGCCGGGTCGGGGGCGTGGAGGGCGTACTGGAAGGCGTCGTCCACGAAGTAGAAGGAGACCTCGTAGGCGAAGTCGATCCGGGGCTGGATGAGGGACGCGCCGGGGCGGGTGGCCGGGGTCGCGGTGAAGGTCAGGCCTATGGAGTCGGCGCCCTGCTTGGGCTTGACGGCGTAGGTGTCCGTCGGCGGCAGGAGGTGGAGGTCCGCCGGGTCGTCCACGGTCGGGATGACGGGGTACCCGGCCGCCGTCAGGTCGAGGAGGTACTGCTTGCCGGCCATGTCGCCCCGGCCGGTGAGCGGGTTGTAGACGCGGGTCCCGGAGGCGAGCGCGGCCGCGCGGAAGGCCTCGTGGGCCTCCTGGTAGTGGAGCACGGGTCCGCTGTTGCGGACGATCACCGCGTCGAAGCCGGGCATCAGGGCCCGCGCGTCCAGCGGGTGGCACAGGGCGAGGGGGAAGTGCTCGCGCAGCCGTGAGGTGAGGAGGACGTCCTCGTCGCCGTAGCGGCGCCCGCGCGCCGGGTACGCCAGGTCGGTCACGTAGAGAAGGGGCATGGCGGCAACCTATCCCGGGAAGCGATGCCCGTATGAAATACCTCGTTCGGGACAAAATGCTGGCCATCGGGGACGACTACTGGATCGAGGACGAGGACGGCCGGCACGCCTTCCTCGTCGACGGGAAGGCGCTGCGGCTGCGCGACACCCTGGAGTTGGAGGATCCGCAGGGGCGGGTCCTGATCACCCTGCGGGAGCGGCTGTTCGGTGCGCTCGGGCTGCCGGGGCTGCCGGAGGCGATGACCCTCGAACGGGACGGGAAGCGGCTCGCGGTGATCCGCCGCAAGCGGCTGTCGCTGCTGCGCAACCACTTCCGCGTGACCATGTCCGAGGGGACGGAGCTCGACGTCAGCGGGCGGATCCTGGACCGGGAGTTCAAGGTCGAGTACGAGGGGGAGCTGCTCGCGCTGATCTCGCGCCAGTGGTACCGGATCCGGGAGACGTACGCGGTGGACGTGGTCCGGGAGGAGGCCGACGCGGCGCTGATGGTCGCGGTCGCGGTGTGCGTGATCCGGATGGCGGAGCGGGAGCGGGAGTGAGGGGGGTGGGCCGGGGGGTGGGCCGGGGGCCGCTGTCGGCGGCGGCCCCCGGCCGGGACTCAGCGGCCCAGGGTGCGGTCCTTGAGGGCCGGGAACTGGTCGCGGGTCTCAGCCACCTTCGCCGGGTCGAGCTCCACCGTCAGGACGCTCTCGCCCGGGCCCGCCTCCGCGAGGACCTCGCCCCACGGGTCGACGACCAGGCTGTGCCCGGACTGCTCGACGCCCGCGTGGGTGCCGGCCGTCGCGCAGGCCAGGACGTACGCCTGGTCCTCCACCGCCCGGGCCCGGTTCAGCAGGGTCCAGTGTTCGCGCCGCCGGGCCGGCCAGCCGGCCGAGACGACCATCGTGGTGGCGCCCGCGTCGACCAGGCCCCGGAACAGCTCGGGGAAGCGCAGGTCGTAGCAGGTGGCCAGGCCCAGGGTCTGCTCGGGCAGGGCCACCGTCGTCAGGGAGTCCCCGGCGGACATCAGCACCGCCTCGCCCTGGTCGAAGCCGAAGCGGTGGATCTTGCGGTAGGTCGCGGCGAGCTCGCCCGACGGGGAGAGCACGAGCGCGGTGTTGTAGAGGGAGCCGTCGCCCGCGCGCTCCACGACCGAGCCGGCGTGCAGCCAGACCCCGGCGTCGCGGGCGGCCTTGGACATGGCCTCGTACGTCGGCCCGTCCAGCGGCTCGGCCTCCGTCTCGAACTGCTCGTAGGCGAAGGCGCCGACCGTCCACAGTTCGGGCAGCACGACGAGGTCGCAGTCGCCCTGCTCCCGTACGAGTTCGGCGGCCCGGGACCGCCGGGAGGCGACCGACTCTCCGTCGGTCACCGCGATTTGGATCAGCGAGGCGCGCACAGTACCACCGTCCTGGCATGTCAGCCGGTCAAGTCAAGGCCTACGATCGTCACACGAAAGCGCTGTCGGGGTGCTCATCGGCAGCGTAGTTTTGGGAACAGTCCACAACGCGCCACTGAACAGCCAGCGAGGGGTCCCGTTGACCGTCCATCCCAGTCTTGAGCCGTACGTCGACGCGTGGACACACTCGATCGAGGCGATAACCGAGCTGGTCCTCCCCCTGACGGAGGGCCAGTGGAACCAGCCGACGCCGTGCCCGGGCTGGTCCGTGCGGGACGTGGTCTCGCACGTCATCGGCATGGAGCTGGAGCAGCTCGGCGACCCGCGGCCGATCCACACGCTGCCGCGCGACCTGCGGCACGTGGTGGACGAGTTCACCCGCTACATGGAGGTCCCGGTCGACGTACGCCGGCACCACACCGCCCTGGAGATGACCTCCGAGCTGGAGTACACCGTCATCCGCCGCCAGCGCCAGCTGCGCAGCGACAAGCGGGATCCGGCCACGACGCTGGTGCGCGGACCGCAGGGCGACCAGATCCCCCTGGAACTCTCCATGCGGCTGCGGGCGTTCGACGTGTGGATCCACGAGCAGGACCTGCGGGCGGCGCTGGGCGTGCCGGGCAACTGGGACGCACCCGGGGCGCACGTGGCGCGGGACATCCTGCTGTCCGGGCTGCCCAAGGCGGTGGCGAAGGGCGCGGGCGCGCCGCCGCACACGGCGGTGGTGCTCGACGTGCACGGCGAGCTGGAGTTCCTGCGGACCGTCCGGGTGGACGCGGCGGGCCGGGCCACCCTGGACCCGACGCCCTCGCTGGGCCCGGCGGTGTCGCTGTCGCTGGACTGGGAGACCTACGTCCGCCTCGCCGCGGGCCGGGTGCGGCCGCGGACGGTCGCGGACCGGGTGAAGGTGGACGGCGACCGGGAGCTGGCGGACGCGATCCTGGCGAACTTCGCCGTCACGCCGTAGCCGTAGGGGCCGGGGCGGCGGGAGCGGCGGGCGCGGCGGCGACGGTCACCGCGAGCGGGCGTTCCCGCTCGCGTTCCCGCTCCCGCGCGAGGGCCTTCGCGCGCAGGCGCAGGATCTGGCTGAGGCCCAGGAGTTCCACGACGAACACCGAGGCGAAGGCGATCCGGTAGTCGTCCCCGGTGGCGTCCAGCAGGACCCCCACCGCCAGCAGGGTGGTCATCGAGGCGAGGAAGCCGCCCATGTTGGTGATCCCGGAGGCGGTGCCCTGCCGTTCGGCGGGGTTGGCCGGGCGGGCGAAGTCGAAGCCGATCATCGAGGCCGGCCCGCAGGTGCCCAGCACCACGCACAGGGTGCCCAGCAGCCACATCGGGGCGTGCGCCCCCGGGTAGAGCAGCACGGAGGCCCACAGCAGCGCGGTGACGCCGACCGTGCCCAGGGCGAGCGGCAGCCGCGCGGCCGGGCGGCGGCCGATGACCTGCCCGTAGACCAGGCCCCAGCCCATGTTGGCGGCGACGATCAGGGTGAGCAGCCCGGCGGCGGTCGTCCGGTCCAGGCCCTGCGCCTCGACCAGGAACGGCATGCCCCACAGCAGCAGGAACACCATGGCCGGGAACTGCGTCGTGAAGTGCACCCACAGCCCCAGCCGGGTACCGGGCTCCCGCCAGGAGTCGCGTATCTGGCGGCGGACGAACCCGCCGCCGCCCGAGGGCGCGGGCGGCAGGGCGTACCCCTCGGGGTGGTCGCGCAGGAACAGCGTGAGCGGGACCAGGACCACCAGCCCCGCCACCGCGCTGCCCGCGAAGGCGGGCACCCAGCCGGCGCCGTGCAGCACGGGCGCCAGGACGAGCGTGGAGACGAGGTTGCCCGCCATCCCCACCAGCCCGGCCAGCTGCGCCATGAGCGGCCCGCGCCGGGCGGGGAACCAGCGGGTGCCGAGCCGCAGCACGGAGATGAAGGTCATCGCGTCGCCGCAGCCCAGCAGGGCGCGGGCGGCCAGCGCCATCGCGTAGGTCGGCGAGAGCGCGAAGCCGACCTGCCCGGCGGTGAACAGGACGGCGCCCAGCGTCAGCACCTTCTTGGTGCCGAGCCGGTCCACCATCAGCCCGACCGGGACCTGCATGCCCGCGTAGACCAGGAGCTGGAGGAGGGAGAACGTCGACAGCGCGGAGGCGTTGACGTGGAAGCGGTCGGCGGCCTCCAGCCCGGCCACGCCCAGGCTGGTACGGAAGATCACGGCGACGAAGTAGACGGCGACGCCGATCGACCAGACGGCCACGGCCCGGCGCCCGCCGGGCGGGTCCTGGACGGCGGCGGGGACGGACGGGGCGGCGGGGACGGACGGGACGGCCGGGGCGGCGGGGGCGGACGGGACGGCCGGGGCGGCGGGGGCGGCGGGGGCGGCCAAGGCGGCCGAGGGGGAAGCGGGGGAGGCGGGGGAGCCGGGAGCGGCCGGGACGGCCGAGGGGGAAGCGGGGGAAGCAGGGGAGCCGGGAGCGGCGGCGCTCATCGGTCCGCCCCCCGCACCAGCGCCTCGACCCGCCCGATGTGCCCCCGCACGGCGGCCGCGGCGGCCTCCCGGTCCCCGGCGCGCAGCGCGTCCAGGATCTCGGCGTGCTCGGCGAGGGTGCGCTCCACCCGGTCGGGGTGCGCGTGCAGCAGGGCCACGCCCATGCGCAGCTGGCGGTCGCGGAGCTGGTCGTAGAGGCGGGAGAGGATCTGGTTCCCGGCGCCCCGGACGATCTCGGCGTGGAAGCAGCGGTCGGCGGCCATCATCGCGGCGAGGTCGCCGGCGGCCGCGTGCCGCCGCAGCTCCGCCAGCAGGTCCGTGAGCCGCTCCAGCAGCGCCGGCGGGGCCGGGACGGCCTTGCGCACGGTGAACTCCTCGACCAGCAGCCGGGTTTCCACCACATCGGCGATCTCCTGCGCGGAGACCGGCAGCACCAGCGCGCCCTTCTTCGGGTACAGCTTCAGCAGCCCCTCGGTCTCCAGCCGCAGCAGCGCCTCGCGCACCGGGGTCCGGGAGACGCCGACGGCCACGGCGAGCTCGCCCTCGGTGAGGAGCACCCCGCCCTCGTAACGGCGGTCGAGCACGCCCTGCTTGACGTGCCGGTAGACGCGTTCGGCGGCGGTGGGGGCCTGGGTGGCGGTGGCGGTGGCGGGCGGCGTGGCGGAGGCTGGCATGCGCACAGGATAGATACGTGAGGGATACACACGCCTCCTCCGTCCACGATGCGGACCCCGACCCCGCCCACGATGCGGACCTCGCCCGCGCTGCGGAGCGCGTCCGCCCGCCGCTCCGCCGAAGGATGTAGCGCGGCTTCGTCCGGCGGCAGGACGTGGCGGGCCCGGCCCGCCGGAAGGCTGGGGGAATGGCCCACACCACCCTCGTCGCCCCCGGGGTGACCGCGACCCGGCTCCCGCTCCTCGACGTCCTGCGCGGCGCCGCCATCCTCGGCACGCTCATGACCAACGTCTGGATCTTCACCTCCCCCGGCTCGGAGTGGAGCGTGGCCCAGGGCGGTCTCCACGTGCCCGACCCGCTCACGGACCTCTCGGCCGCCACCGCCGCCGAGGCCCTCTTCCGCTTCCTCGCCGACGGGAAGTTCCTCTCCCTCCTGACCGTCCTGTTCGGGGTCGGCCTGGCCATCCAGTACGACTCCGCCGCCCGCCGGGGCGAGCGGTGGCCCGGCCGCTACCCGCGGCGGGCCGCGTTCCTCTTCCTGGAGGGGACCCTCCACTTCGTCCTCCTCTTCGCCTGGGACGTGCTGATGGGGTACGCCGTCACGGCCCTGCTGACGGCCTGGCTGCTGGCCCGCTCCGAGCGGGTGCGGCGGGTGGTCATGTGGGTGGCGGGCGGACTCCACCTGACCCTGATCGGCCTGGTCACCCTCGGCGGCCTGCTCACCCCCGACCCCGGCCCGCGGGCACCCGACCCGCAGGCGGTCCGGCTGTACGCGCACGGCGGCTGGGCCGAGCAGATCCGCTTCCGGCTCGACCACGCCCTCGCCCTGCGCGTCGAGCCCGTCTTCACCTTCGGCCTGCTGGTCTTCCTCTTCCTCCTCGGGGTCCGCCTGTACCGGGCCGGCGCCTTCGCCCCGACCTCCGCCGGGCGCCGGATCCGGGCCCGGCTGGCCGCCTGGGGGCTCGGCCTGGGCCTGCCGCTCGGCGCGGCCGCGGCCCTCGGCGGCGACGACTTCTTCCTCCTCGGCCGCTACGTCCTCGCCCCGCTGATCGCCCTCGGCTACGCCGGGCTGATCGGCTGGGCCCTGGACCGCGGCGCCGTCCCCGGGGCCCGCGCCCTGGCCTCCGTCGGGCGCACCGCCCTGTCCTGCTACGTCGGCCAGAACCTGCTGTGCGTGCTGCTCTGCTACGGGATCGGGCTCGGCCTGGCCGAGCGGATGGCCGGCTCCGGCCCCTGGTCGGTGATGGGCCTGTGGGCGGCGGTGTCCCTGACCCTGGTGGCCGCCTCCTCGCTGTGGCTGCGCCGCTTCGACCGGGGCCCGCTGGAGGCCGTGCAGCACCGGGTGCTCAGCCCCCGCCGGTGACGGCCCCGGCGGCCGCCGCGTCCCCCGCGTCCTCCACCACCTCCACGTCCAGCACGAACTCGTCGTACGGGGCCTCCTGCGGGTAGGGCGGCCGGACCTGCGCGAACCGGATCCGGGCCCGCCCGCCCGGGCTCCGGCCGAGGACCTCGTACGTCCGCTCCACCACCTCCCCGGGCAGCGCCCGCGCCGCCCGCCCGGACCCGGTCTCGCGCACGGTGACGGCGTCGGCGTTCCCGGAGACATGCCAGGTCCACACGTACCCGCGCGCCCCGCGGCCGGCCAGCCGCAGCGCGTACGCCTCTCCGGCGCCGAGGACGATCCTGCGCACCTCCACCCGTGGGACCTCCTGGTTTCACACCGGGCCGATGACGGCCCCCTCGTGCCATCCCGCCCCGTCCCGCCAGTAGTGCTGGAGCAGGCGGTCGGTGCGCAGGACGACGACTTCCAGGTTGAACCCGAAGCTGCCCTGGAGCATCCCGGTCACGGCCAGCACGTCGTGCCCGAACACGGCGCCGCGCGCCCACGGCGCCCCGGCGGCGTTGCCCCGCCACCAGTGCTCGACCCGCCCGCCGGCGACGGCCACGCACAGTTCGTAGTTCCCGGCGGTGTCCTCGTCCGCCGCCCCGTACTGGCCCTCGATCATGCAGGGCGCGGAGGTCGCCCCGCTGCCGAAGACCTCCCCGGGCTTCCAGGCGAAGCCGTTCGGGTCGTCGCGCCACCACAGCTGCATCCGGCCGTCGGTGCGGGCGGCGACCAGGTCGAGGGTGCGGGCGCGGGTCTGGACGAGGGCGGGGCCGTAGTGGGCGATGCCGGAGGCGAAGCGGCCGCCGTCGTTCCAGGTCCAGGGGGCGCCGTTGATCCGCCACCAGTGGTTGAGGCGGCCGTCGGCGGTGCGGACGACCACCTCGAAGTTGCCCGGCTGGCCGTAGTCGCTCTGGATGAACGCGGGGGTCGAGCCGATGGCCGCGTCGCCCGGGCCGAAGGCTCCGCCGTCGCGCCAGACGCCGACGGCCTGCTCGTAGTACCAGTGGCGGAGCCGGCCGCCCGTGGTGACGTGCAGGGTCTCCATGTTCCGGTTGTAGGTGGTGCCGGTGAAGGCGGGCTGCCCCGAGGCGTCGCTGGCGAAGGTCTCGGCGCCCGCCCAGGCGTAGGGGGCGTCGCCCTCGCGCCACCAGTGCCGCAGGTGGCCGCCGCCGGCGGTCGCGGCCATCTCGAAGTTGCGGTGGGCCCGGCCGTTGCCGCTCTCGTAGACGCTGCCCGCGTGCAGGCGGCGCTTGCTCCAGGGGTCGATGTTGGTTCCGCGCAGGCCGCACTTGGCCCAGTAGTCGATGTTGACCTCGCCGTACGCGATCCGGCCGTAGCCGCCGACGTGGTAACCGGTGCCCCAGGAGTTCTTGAACAGCCAGCAGCCGGCCGCGTCGTCGTAGCCGACGACCAGCACGCAGTGCCCGCCGGCGAGCCGGTCACTGGTGCGGTGGTAGACCCCGGCGCCGAGCGCGAAGAAGTCGTCGTACACGTCGAAGCAGGCGGTCAGCGGTCCGACCGTGTCCAGCCAGACCTTCTGCTGCTCGACGTCGCCGAGGCGCACGTAGTCGGTGATCCGCACGGTCCGTCCCGAACGGTCCCAGCTGGGCGTGTACTCGGCCCGCCAGGCGTCGCGCCGCTCGGCGGGCAGGCCGGGCGGCGGGGTGCTGTACGGCCAGCAACCGGGGTCGGCGAGGCCCCCGTTGTCCCTGATCCAGTCCAGGGCGGTCTCCGGGTTGCCGCTCTGCCCGCAGGTGCACTTCAGCCCGTCGTGGACGTCGCCCTCGGAGCGCTGCGCCCACACGTCGTGCTCGATCCGGGCCATCGACTCGACCAGCCCCGCCGCCCCGAACGCCCAGCAGGACCCGCACGGGTTCTGGTCCTTGACCTTCGTCAGCCACGGCCACCCCCACCGGCTCCGCCAGTCCACGGCCACCGGCCGCCCCGGCCCCGCGACCGTCCCGGGCAGCAGCCCGTGCGCGCCCCTGCGCCGCGTCAGGTCCGGGTTGCCGCTCTCCCTCCCCACGAGCGCCCGCAGGTCGACCCTTCCCGCCTCCGCGGCGGGCGTCAGGTTCGGCCCCGGCTCCAGACCGAGCGCGGGCCTCGGCAGCGGGTCCCCGTCGGCGAGGTGCTCGCCGACCGACCACCGCGCCCCCAGCGCCACGAGCCGCGCCCGCAGCTCCCCCACCGTCTGGACAGACTCCTCCGGCATCACGGCCCCCCAGCCACTCGTGTGTGAGCCCGGGGAGCGTCTCCCCGGCGCCGGACCCCGTCAAGGGGGTCCGCGCGGTCGCGCGGACGCACGGGGGTCGTACGGTTCCGGCATGGACGCGGGGGCCGGGGCGGAGCCCCTGGGGGCACCTCCCAGCGGTAGCCGGGGGAGACACGGGGAAAGGGCGGGGCGGGGAGAAGGCTCCGCGCAGCGGCCCCACGGCCGCCCCCACCCACCCGCACCCGCACCCGCACCCGGGACGGCACCCGCGCCCGGAACCGTACCGAACCCGGCCCCGCCCCCGTCCCTACGAGGACATGGCCTGCCCCCCGATCCCCGCCGCCCCCGCCAGCTGCGCCTCCCACCACCCGGCCACCTCACCGGCGCTCATCCGCCCCCACGCCGGCGTCTCCTCCACCTGCGCCCGCCCCAGCCGCCGCGCCAGCGCGACCAGCTCCCGCCCGGCCCCGCCGCGCGCCGCCTGGTAGCGGCCGACGAGCTCCTCCCAGGACCCCGCCCCCGCCCACGCCGCACCGAACGCGGTGGCGTCCTGGAGGGCCTTCGCCGCCCCGCTCGTGTTGTGCGGCCGCACCACGCTCGCGGCGTCCCCGGCCAGCAGCAGCCGCCCCGCCGCCGCGGGCTCCGTCACCAGGTCGTAGATGGGCTGCACGAACGTGTCCGCCGGGGCCGTCAGCGCCAGCGCCCGCCCCCAGTACTCCGGGAACTCCCGCTCCAGCAACGCCCGCAGATGCCCCGCGAGTTCCTCCCCCAGGGCCCCCGGCGGGAAGCTCGTCGGATCGTCGAACCGCAGCCCCGCTCCCTGCGGCGGCGCCGCGTAGAGCACCCAGTTGACCCGCAGCCCCTGCGGCCCGGGGATCCGGTAGATCACACAACTCCCGCCCGGGAAGCAGACGGTGGTCACGGCCTCGGGGTACGACTGGGCCCCCTCCAGCCCCTCCAGCAGCGCGGCGTCGAAGTTCCCCCGCCAGCACACGTATCCCGCGTAGTGCGGCGCCGCCCCCGGGCTCACCGCCTCCCGCACCACCGAGCGGTACCCGTCGGCCCCGACGACGAGGTCGAACCGCTCGCCGGCCCCGCCCCCGTCCCCGAACCGCAGGCGCACCCCGTCCCCGTCCCCCTCGACCGCCCCGACGGCCACCCCCTGCCGGTAGTCCACCGCCCCCGGGACCGCCTCCCGCAGCCCCCGCCACAGCAGCCCCCAGTGGTAGGAGTGGAACGGGAACGGCTGCTCCCAGATGAGCCGCCCCCCGGCCCCCGCCGAACCGTCCCGCACCACCCACCGCCGCCGCTCCAGCCGGTGCGCGGGGATCCCGGGCGGGAGCGCCCCGGCGGCGACCAGTTCCGCGGCCCGGTCGTCGTGGACGCACAGCCCGACCCCCCGGTCCGCGAGCCGCCCGCGCGTCCGCTCCAGCACGACGACCTCCCGGGCCCCCGCCCGCACCGCGGCCGAGGCGAACGCACACCCCGCGATGCTCCCCCCGACCACCGCGACACTCCCACCGCGCACAACGCCCTCCACCTGCCGCCGAGTTGTCCGACCCGCCAGCCTACTGACGCCCCCGCACCGCACCGGTACGACGCGACGGATCCGGCCACCGCGTCCCCACCCCGGACCGGGGCGCCGTCCCGCCGGGGCGCGCGTAGCGTGGAAGGGGCGAGGAGATGAGGACCATGACCGGACAGGTGTTGAGCGAGGTCAGCGGGGTCGTCGCCGCAGAACGGGAGGCGGGGCTCGTCGCGGCCTACCGGGAACTCGTGAGCCACCCGCTGCCCGACGGGCTGGTACGGACGGAGCTGCTGCGCGGCCGGGACGGCCACTGGCGCATCCAGACCCTGTGGCGGGACCGGGCGGCCCTGGAGACCGTACGCACCGCCCCGGGAGGCGCCCCGGCGCCCCGCCTCTTCCTCGACGCGGGCGCCGAGCCGGCCCTCGCGGTCTTCGAGGTCGAGGTGCACCTCACGGCCCAGGTGGGCCCGGCCTGACCCGGCGGCGGCCGCACCGCCGTAGGGTCGGGCCATGCACCTCCCCGACGAACCCGCCGCACCGGACGACGACGCGCTCGCGGCACGCTGCGGGGCGATGACCGCGGACCAGCGGCGGCACACGGCCCTGCTGGCGCTGTGGCGGCTGCGAGGCCCCCTCCTGGTGCTCGGGACGGATCCCGCCTGGGGGATCCACCGCACGGCCGTGGAGCGGGTCTTCGAGGCGATGCTCGCGGCCCCGGGCGCAGGGGCCTGGACGGAGGCGGTGGCCGGCCTGGCCCCGTTCCTCACGGACCCCCCGGAGAGCGAGCCGGACGGAACGCTCGCCGAGGTCCAGCTGGAGGTCCTGGCCGAACTGTCGGCGTGGCGCCCGTCGGGCGACCCGGGCCCGGACGCGACGGAGCGGATCGTCCGCCTCGCCCGGGACCTGTCCCGCTCGCTCGACACGAGCAGCGCGGACCGCCTGTGGGACCACCCGGCCCGCCGCGCCCACGCCCGCTACCTCGCGGCGCTGCCCGCCGGCGGGACCGGGACCGGGACCGGGACCGGGACCGGCTACCACGAGGCCCGCAACCACGTCGTCGAGGCCGCGTGCCACGACCTCGTGGCGGCCCTGCCTCCCGGCGCGGCCCTGCCGGACACCGCCGCCGGCGAGGAGGCGCTCGCACGCTGCGAGGCGTTCGGCGCCGAACTCGCCGTGACGCTGGCCTGGCACGAAAACCTGGGGCGCTGACTCCCCCCGGCCCGTAGGGTGCTCGCCGCACCGAGCCAGGGGGAGACCGTGGAAACCGCCGCAAAGCCGTTGGAGACCGTCCGTACGCCGTGGAGCGTCCCGCCGTTCCGGCGGTTCGTTTCGGCCAACCTCATCTCGGCGGCGGGATCCGCCATGGCCCCCCTGGCCCTGGCCTACTCCGTCATCGAGCAGGGCGGCGGCGCCGGCTCCCTCGGCCTGGTCCTCGCCGTGAACACCCTCCCCACGATCGTGTTCCTCCTGGTCGGAGGGGTCTTCGCCGACCGCCTCTCCCGCAGCCGGATCCTCTTCCTCGGCAACCTCCTCGCCGCCGGCGCCCAGGGCGCCCTCGCCGTCACCGTGGCCACGGGTCACGCGACCACCCTCTCCATGGCCGCCTGCGGCCTGGTCTCGGGCACCGCGGCCTCGTTCACCGTCCCGGCCACGCAGGGCGCCGTCGCCCAGATCGTCCCGCAGAAGCACCTCCAGCAGGCCAACGCGCTCCTGCGCCTGCCGGGCAACGCCGTCAAGGTGCTGGCCCCGGTCGTGGGCGGCCTCGTCGTCGCCGCGAGCGGGGCGGCCTGGGCCCTGGCCTGGGACGCCCTCACCTTCGCCATCGCCGCCGTCCTGCTCCTCACCCTCTCCCTGGAGGCCCCGCCCACCCCGCGCACGGGTGTCCTGGCCGACCTGCGGGCGGGCTGGGACGGCTTCCGCTCCCGTACCTGGCTGTGGACGTACACGGCCGCCGGGGCGGTCGTCGTCGCCGCCTGGCTGGCGGGCTTCCAGCTCCTGGGCCCCCTGGTCACCGCCCGGGACTACGCCGGGGCACGCGACTGGGGCCTGGTCCAGGCGGCCTTCTCCGGCGGCCTGCTGGCCGGCACCCTGGTCTGCCTGCGCTGGAGGCCGTACCGCCTCCTGACGGTCGCGGTCGCCACGACCGGCGCCCTCGCGCTCCCCCTGGCCGCCCTGGCCCTCGCCCTGCCGCTGCCCGCCGTCCTGGCGGCGGCCCTGCTGGCGGGGGTCGGCCTCGACGTGGCGATCGTCGCGTGGAGCACCGCGTTCCAGCAGCACGTCCCGCAGGAGGAACAGGGCCGCATGAGCGCCTTCAACGGCATCGGAGAACGCCTGGCCATCCCCCTCGGCTACCTCGTCACGGCCCTGGCCTCCCACCTCTGGACCCCCCGCACGACCCTCCTGGCCTGCGCCACCCTGATCGCGGCCGCAGCCGCCCTCAACCTCTGCATCCGAGACGTCCACCGCATCAACCGGCGCACCCCGGACGCCGCCTAGGCCGCGAGGACTCCGCCCCGGCGATCCCGCCGTTGCTCAACGGGTCCTGGTGAAGGTCGCCCACGCGGTGGGGGCTACCTGGATGACGGGGGCGTCGGCCGACGCCCGCTTGCTGTCCCGGACGGCGACCCTGCCGGTCACGTTCGTGGCGACCTCGACGCAGTCCGAGTCGATCTGACCTTCGCTGTAACCGGACTTCTTGAACTCGAAGTTGTTCACGGGCTACAGACCTCTGCTGATTTCTTCGATCAGGTTGAGGGACGCCTGCGGCGCGAGACTCATGCGCGCCACGCGCTCGAACGTCCGCGTGTACTTCCTGCTGGCATCCGCCCCCTCTGCCCACACAGTAGCCGCGGTGCCTTCGGCATAGCCGACGTCCAAGGCCCCGGGTTCGGCGAACGAGATGACGTTGAACGCCCGCCCGCCGCATGGTGCGCTCCCGCACGGAACGGCAGCACCTGAATGTGGATGTGCGGCTGCTCGCCGGATCAGGAGGTGCCATGAACACCGAGCCCCACGCCCTCGCCCGTTCCGCCGTACGGAACTACCCGCCCCGCCAGGACTCCGTCCCTGCCGCCCGGCGCTGGGCGGCGTGGATGGCCGTGGCGTGGGGGGAGCCGCGGGTCGCCGCCGACGTGGCGCTCGTGACGAGCGAGCTGTTCACGAACGCGCTGCTGCACGGCGCCGTGCGCGACCGGTACCTGCGGGTCGAGGTGCGGCTCGACGGAGCAGTGCTCCGTGTCGCGGTCACCGATCCGAAGGGTGAGCGGTGGCCCGAGATGCGGGCGGCCGGCGAGGAGGAGCAGTACGGGCGGGGGCTGGCCGTCGTGGCCGGTGTCGCGCGGCGGTGGGGGGCCTCGCGGCTGGTGGTGGGGAAGACCGTGTGGGCCGAGTGCGCCCTGCCGGGGCCCGTCCAGGGGGCCTGACCCGGCCCCCGTATAGGGTCCCCGTGTGGACGAGTGGACGGCGCCGAGCGTGATCGAGCGCGAGCTGTACGGGGCGAAGGCGCGCGGCGACTGGGCCGCCTACCTGGACGCCCTCGCCCGGGCCGAGCTGTTCCTGCCCCAGCCCCGGGCGCAGGTCGACGCCGACCCCGGCGCGGCCCGCTTCCACCGCGCCCCCGACAACACCCTCGCCGTCTACACCCGCGGCATGCTCCCCGCCCCCGACGAGCACACCGTGTACCTCCGCCAGAGCCTCGCCTGGTTCGCCAACGCCTGGGACCAGCGGGACCCCGCCCACCTGGCCGTGAACCCCGGCAGCCCCGTCGAGGCCTACCTCACCACCACCCCCGCCGACCTCGCCCGCTGGCGCGCCCACTGGGACGCCGCCCCCGCCTGGGGCCTGGCCCCCGGCGCGGTGCACGCCCTGCACACCGGGGGCCCGCTGCACGGCCCGGTCGCCCGCGGCCTGGCCGTCGGGGCGCACCTGGCGGTGGCCAACGGCGAGTTCTGGAACGCCCTCGCCTACCACGGCAACGGCTACACCCGCGAGCGCGAGCGCCTGCGCACCTCGTGGGAGATCGACGACGCCGCCGGCTGGCTGGGCGTGCTCCAGCGGATGCTGAACGCCGACGTCGTGAGCCCCGTCTGGGAGTTCGCGCTCCGCGTGCGCCGGGTCCTCGCCTCCGACTTCGCCGGCCCGGTCGACGTCGAGCACTGGCGCCACGCCGCCGAGGCCAGCCTGCGCCGCAGCGCGGAGGTGTCCGCCCAGCCCCGCCTCACCCCCGACGGGGTGACCGTGGCCGAGCCGCGCCCCGCCGCCGAGGTCGAGGGCGAGATCGCCGGGGTCCGGCGCCTCATCGGCCGGATCACCCGCTACGAGCAGCGCTTCCGCGCCGACGGGCTGCTCCCGGCCGGCGGCTGGGTGCGCTCGGTCGAGGGGTGGGACTACGGGCGGGCCTCGCAGATGGCCCGCTGGGGCGTCGCCTGCCGCTACGGCACCCTCCAGGACGCCGAGCGGGCCGTGCTCCGCGCGGGCGAGCGGGCCCGGGGGGCGTACCGCTCGTGGGCGGAGTTCTCTGCCGGGTACGCGCTCGCCCGGTGCCTGCACTTCGACGAGGAGGAGTTCGGGAGCTGGTACGAGTCCTCCCTCGCCACCCACCTCACGCTGACCACCGACCCGGCCAGCCCCTTCCTCAACATCCCCTGGGAGTGACCGACTTCGGGTAGTCCCGGGCCGTCGGGACGCACCCGCGCGGTCCGATCACGTGACCAACTAGCCTCGGGCGCATGACGATTGCGCTGAACGACACCGTGCGGCAGCTGCTCGACTCCCCGCACCCCGCCGTGCTCTCCACCCTCAACCCCGACGGCAGTCCGCAGAGTTCCGTGGTCTGGGTGATCCGCGAAGGCGACGACCTGCTGGTCTCCACCGAGCGCGGCCGCCGCAAGGAGCGGAACCTCGTCCGGGACGGCCGGGTCGGTCTGACCGTGTTCGACCTGGCCAACCCGTACCTGTACGCCGAGATCCGCGGCACCGCCACCATCAGCGAGGACGCCGGCCGGGCCGTCGCCGTCCGGATCGCCGAGCAGTACCTGGGTCCGGGCGCCGGCAAGGAATACGGGGACGCCGCCGACGGGGCCGTACGCGTGGTCGTGCGGATCACCCCGTCCAAGGTGCTCGGCAACGCGGCGAAGGGCTGAGACCGGCCCTGCCCCCTTACGGCAGGCGGGCGGTTCGCGGGCGAGCCGCGGCGGCGGTGGGCCGGACCCGGATCGGAATCTGATATTCCGATCCATGCCGCCCGTCTGCCGCCCACCGAGAGGGGCCCCGGCCCATGCCGCGACCGCCGCTGTTCCGACGACGCCTGCGCAGACTGCTCACCGCCTCCCTGGGGGCGCTCCTCGCCTTCGCCGCCGCCACCGCTCCGGCCCGGGCCGGGACGGGGCACGTGGGGGACGTGACCGAGTTCCCGCTGACCACCCCGGACAGCTTCCCCGCCGACCTCACGGCGGGCCCCGACCGGGCGGTGTGGGTCACGGAGTCCGAGGTCAACCGGATCGCCCGCGTCACGCACGACGGCGCCGTCACCGAGTACCCGCTGCCGACCCCGGACAGTTTCCCCAGCGGCATCACCCAGGGCCCCGGCCGCGCCCTGTGGTTCACCGAGGGGCTCGCCTCCAAGATCGGCAGGATCACGACGAAGGGCCGGGTCACCGAGTTCCCGCTGCCCGGCCCGGACCGCTTCCCCTTGGACATCGCGGTCGGCGGCGACCACGCCTTGTGGTTCACCGAGGCGGGGACGAACGCGATCGGCCGGATGACGCCCGACGGCAAGGTGACCGAATACCCGGTGCCCACGCCGGACAGCTTCCCCTACTACATCGCGGCCGCACCCGACGGCTCCGTGTGGTTCACCGAGCAGATCGCCGGCAAGATCGGCCGGATCGGCCCGACCGGGCGGATCACCGAGTACCCGCTCGCGAACGACTCCTCGTTCCCCTCCGGCATCGCGGCCGGACCCGGCGGGATGTGGTTCACCGCGGACGGGCTGAACGCCGTCGGGCGCATCTCCTGGCGGGGCGAGACCAAGCTCTTTCCGCTGCCCGGCTCCGACAACCTGGTCTACGACATCACCCGCGGGCCGGACGGACACATGTGGTTCACCGAGCAGGCCGGACGCATCGGCCGGATCAGCCGGGACGGCGCGATCACCCAGTACGACGTCCCGGGCCCGGCGGCGGCGGACAAGGTCGCCTTCAGGATCGCCACCGGAGCAGACCGGAACGTCTGGTTCACGGAGTTGCTGACGAGCTCCGTCGGCCGTGTCCAGGCCCTCCCGAGCCGGGGCTCCGGCCACACGACGCTTCCGGCCCCGGCGAAGACGCTCCCCGCACCTCTCCGGAAGACGGCGCCCGCCGGGCACCACAGGCCGCCCTACCGCCTGACCCCCGGGCTGGAGCGCATGCTCCAGAAGAAGGGCCTCCGCTGACCCGCCCTACGCCCCCCGCCGCCGCCCCGGCAGCCGCAGGGCCGGGAGCAGGGACAGGGCCAGGAGGACCGCCGCGACCGCGTACGCGGTGCGGAAGCCGGCCGGGGTGGTGCCCGCCGCGCCCAGGACCACCGAGGTCAGGGCCGTGCCGACCGAGGCGCACAGCTGGGAGTTGATGCTGAGGGCCGTGCTCGCCGCCGCCATGCGGGCGGCGGGCAGGTTCCGGCCGGCGGTGGTCATGGTCGGCATCAGCACCATCCCGGCGCCGACGCCCATCAGCATCAGCGAGCCCACGACCTGCCACCCCGCCACCCCCTCGGCGCCGGTCCGCAGCCCCGTGAGCAGCATGCCGAGGGCCGCCACCGCCACCCCGGCGGGGATCAGCCGGCGCGGGGCGACCCGGTCCACGCGCCGGGACGCGATCTGCATGGTCGTCCCGACGACGAGCCCGACGGGCGCCACCAGCAGCCCCGCCGCGCTCGCGCTCAGCCCGCGCGCCTGCTGCCAGTACACCGGGGCCAGCAGCATCGAGCCGAAGTAGCCGCAGGTGAAAGGCGCGAGGGTGCCGATGGCGGCGGCGAAGGTGCGGTCGCGCAGCAGCCGCAGGTCGAGCAGGGGCTCCGGCACCCGCAGCGCGCGCCGGACGAAGGCCGCCACGAGGACGGCCCCGCCGAGCAGCGGGAGCAGCACCCCGGCGGAGAGGAACGCGCCGCCGCCACCGCCCCGGGACAGTCCGTACAGGAGCAGCGCGAGGCCCGGGGAGAGGCTCAGCAGTCCCGGGAGGTCGAGTCGCGGCGAAGCCGCCGCACCCGGGGGGGAATCCGGGCGCAGCAGCTTCGCCGCGAGTATCAGGGCGGCCGCTCCGACGGGCAGGTTGACGAGGAAGATCCACCGCCAGGAGGCGGTGTCGATCAGCCAGCCGCCCAGCACCGGCCCGGCCACCGGGCCGACCAGCACGGGCAGCCCCAGCAGGGCCATGGCGCGCCCCAGCCGGTCGCGGTCGGCGGCCCGCATCACCATCGTCATGCCGACCGGCATGAGCAGTCCGCCGCCGAGCCCCTGGACGGCGCGGAAGGCGATCAGGCTGCCGGCATCCCACGCGCAGGCCGCGAGCAGGGAGCCGAGGGTGAACAGGGACAGGGCCGTCAGGTAGGTGCGCTTGGCCCCGATCCGGCCCATCGCCCAGGCGGCCGCCGGGATGACGGCCGCCAGCGCCAGGGTGTAGGCGGTGGCGGTCCACTGGATGGTCTCCAACGGGGACCCGAAGGACCCGGAGAGCCTGTCGAGGGCCACGTTGACGATCGTCATGTCGAGGACGGACATGACGGCGCCGGTGATCACGACCGTGAGGATGCGCCCGAGCTGCCCGGGCGCCGCCCCTAACGCCGCGGGGGAGTCCTCGGCGGTGGGTGTGGTCGGCATCGTGCGACGTCCCTCCCTCGGAAACCGGAAACCAGACCATGTGGTCGGTTTTCAAAAACAGACCGCGTGGTTCGTTTTCAGAATCGGACCACACGGTTGGTTTTTGCGCCCTCCCGGTAAAGTACAACGACCGTTGTAATGCGCACAATGGCCGTTGTAGAGGGTGACTCGAGAGCCGCTGGAGGCATGATGGACGGTCAGGCCCCGGGCCGCGTACCGGAGGGGACCGCGGACGCGCCGCTCCCGCCCCGGAAGCTGGCCAAGCGGATGGCCCTCGCGCGCGCGGCCTGCACCCTGTTCGGCCGCGACGGGTACGCCCGCGCCTCCGTCGACGCCCTCGCCGCGGCGGCCGGCGTCTCGACGCGGACGCTCTACAACCACTTCCCCGGCGGCAAGTCGGAACTCTTCCGGGCCGTCGTCACCTGGAGCTCGGGCGAAGTCCGCGACGCGCACGTGGCCGTCGTGCGCACCCTGCTGGACCCCGCCCGACCGCCGCACCCGGACGACCTGGAACGGGAGCTGGCCGCCCTCGCCCGGGCGCTGATCGACGTGATGGTGGAGCACCCCGACCACTTCGCCCTGGTGCGCCACATCCACGCCGAGGCCGACCACGTGCCGCCCGAGGTGCTGGCCGCCTGGAAGGCCGCGGGCTCCGGCCCGGTCGCCGAGGCCCTCGCCGGCGCACTGGCGGACCTGGAGCGGGCCGGACTGCTCGACCTGCACGGAGACGCGGAGCTGGCGGCCGCCCACTTCACGGCACTGACCACCACCTCGGTCGCCCAGCTCTCCCACTACGGGGTGCTGCCCCTGTCGCGGGCGCAGACCGACCGCGTCGTCCTGGGCGGGGCGGCGTCCTTCGTACGGGCCTACCGGGCCCGCTGAGCGGTCGTCACAGCCGCGTGAGGTTCCGGTCGAGGACGGCCCGGACCCGGTCGACGTCGGCGGGGTCCTGGGCGCCCCGCTTGGGCAGGGCGAAGAAGATGCCGGTCCGCTTCGTCGTGATCACGAAGAGGGTGTCGGTCTCGAAGTACCGGGGGAACACGCGCCATTCGAGGGTGCTGCTCAGCTCCCCGCCGGTGGTGGTCAGGCCGTCCTCGGCGACCGTCGTCCGGCAGGTCCCGTAGGCCTCCATGTCCTCGTACTGCTCGCGCGCCTTGCGGGCGCCGACCCGGGGGGTGATCACGCACAGCGAGAGCGTCACGGAGACCAGGACGAAGGCCGTCGCGGTCGGCGAGAAGCCCCTGAGCCAGCAGATCAGACTGCCCAGCCCCAGACCCACCACCGGCCCGGTCACGAGGCTGCCCCGGCCGGGCCAGGTGGCGAAGTGGAACCGCCAGAACGCCGTCCGGTAGTCCTCCGGCGTCGGGTCGTACACGAACTCGATGGTGGTGGTGCCGCTGGTGTCCCCGCCTGTCTGCATGGGAGCGGAGCGTATACGAGCCACAGTGGCCGGAAAAGATCTCAGGGCAGCTGTCTGCCCACCTGTGACCAGGCCTCCAACGCCCGCGCGAGGGGGTCCCCCGGCGCCAGGTACGGCCGGGCCGCGCCCGCCCACCGCAGGAGGCTCTTGAGCCGCCTCAGGTGCAGGATCCCCTCCCGGGGCAGCTCGCGCCACGCGCGGGCCCGCGCGGCCGCCTCCGCCGGCGTGAGGTCGACCAGCGCGAGCGCCTCCCGCCCCAGGGCGGCCGGGTCACCGCCCGGGCCCGGTCCGAACTCCCGCAGCAGGTAGGCCCGTACGAAGGCCAGCTCGATCCCCCGCACCAGGTCGGACGCCCCCTCCGCCGCCGCGCACCGGTACGCCGCCGCCAGGGCCACCCGGCCCCAGCGCAGCCGCGCCCCGTCCGGCAGCCGCTCGTCCCGCATCCCCCCGACCGCCAGCGAGCGCAGGGTCCGCGGCAGGGGTTCGTCCGCGAGCGGGGGAACGGTGGCCAGCCAGGCCTCCAGTTCCGCGAGGCCGTGCCCGTCGGGCGGCACGGCGGTCAGCACCTGGCCCCGGCTGAGCAGCGCGACCACCACCCCGGCGAGGCGGACCCGGGCGGTGTGGCCGGCCGCGAAGGAGTCGACCGTGCGCCCGTACCGCTCTATGTCCCGCAGCCAGACCCGCGACTCCCCCGCCGCGTACACCTGCCCGGACCGGGCCGTGCCGCCGACGCACCGGACGAGGCAGACCCCGCCGCTGCCGTCGGCCTCCTCCACGGAATACACCTGCAACTCGGCGATGGGCATGGCCGGGAGGCTACCGCCTCAGCCGCCGGGCGGGGCCTCCAGGACGAGGCGGAGCTCGGTGACCTCGTAGCCGGCCCGGTCGAAGGCGGCGGCCATCGGGAGGTTGACGGTGTCGGTGGTGGCCGTGACCCGGTCCGCGCCCGCGGCGGCGTGGAAGCGGGTGATCTCGGCGAGGACCTCGTCGATCAGGCCCCGGCCGCGCAGTTCGGGGACCACGCCCAGGTAGCCGACGTTGCGGTGGTACGGGGTTGCGGAGGGGACCGCCAGCCCGGCCAGGGTGCCGTCGGGGAGGTGGGCGAGGCGCCACCAGGAGCGTTCGCCGGGGCAGTCGCGGTAGAACGCGAGGTCCTCGCGGGCGAGTTCCTCCTCCGTCGTCGACTCCAGCTCGTGGCGGGTGGCCAGGTCGAGGCTGCCGCGCGAGAGCCGGACGAAGGCGTCGAGGAACTCCTCGTCGGTGCCTTCACGGAAGACGAGCCTCCCGGTGGGGGCGGCCGTCCCGGCCTGCGGCGTCCACTCGTAGCGCAGGCGCTCGATCTCCCGGGTCAGCCCGGCCCGGGAGGCGGCCTCCCGACGCCAGGCGACCGCCCCGGCGAGGGCCTGGTCCGCGCGCCAGCCCCGGGGCAGGGACAGGTGGTAGCCGGGGCGCTTGCCGAAGGCGGCGTGGCCGGCGCCCAGCAGGGCGGCGGCCAGGGCGGCCGGGTCGGCGACGTCGGCCCGGACCTGGAGGCAGTCGAGGGCGACCGGCCGCTCGCTGTCGGCGCGGCCCCACCACAGGGCGCGGGCCAGCACCCGCCCGTCCCCGTCCTCGGCGGACCAGGTCCACTCGGGCCGGAAGCGGTGGGCCGCGAACTCCTCGCGGACGCGGTCGGCGGGGAGCGGGGCGAGCGGGCCGAGCGGCCCGTCGGCCGGGAAGGCCAGGGCCCGGTCGAGGGCGGCGGGGTCGTCGAGGGCGGTACGGAATCTCATCGGGCCGATGATCGCCCCGCTGCGGCTCCCCGGGCCACGGGTTTTCCCGGCGGAACGCCGACGGCCGGCCCTCCCGGAAGGGGGGACCGGCCGCCGGACGGTGCTGCGGGTGCCGCTACGACCAGGTGACCAGCCGGCGCGGGTGCTCCAGGACCGCCGCGATGTCCGCGAGGAACTTGGAGCCCAGCTCGCCGTCGATCAGGCGGTGGTCGAACGACAGGGCGAGGGTGGTGACCTGGCGCGGCTTCACCTTGCCCTTGTGGACCCACGGCTGGAGCTTGATCGCGCCGACCGCGAGGATCGCGGACTCGCCGGGGTTCAGGATGGGCGTACCGGTGTCGACGCCGAAGACGCCGACGTTGGTGATGGTGATGGTGCCGTTCTGCATGTCGGCCGGGGAGGTCTTGCCCTCGCGGGCGGTGCCCACCAGGTCCGACAGCGAGGTCGACAGCTCGGCCAGGGTCTTGGCGTGGGCGTCCTTGATGTTCGGGACGATCAGGCCGCGCGGGGTGGCCGCCGCGATGCCCAGGTTGACGTAGTGCTTGAGCACGATCTCCTGGGCCGCCTCGTCCCAGGACGCGTTGACGTCCGGGTTGCGGCGGATGGCGACGAGGACCGCCTTGGCGATCAGGAGCAGCGGGTTGATCCGGAGGCCGGCGAGGTCCGGGTCGTCCTTGAGCTCCTGGACCAGCTTCATCGTGCGCGTCACGTCGAGGGTGATGAACTCGGTGACGTGCGGCGCGGTGAAGGCGGAGCCGACCATGGCCTGGGCGGTGACCTTGCGGACACCCTTGACCGGGATGCGGGTCTCCCGCGCGCCCGGCGCCGCGGCGACGGCCGGGACCGGCTCGGCCGCGGCCTGGACGGGCGCGGGGGCCGCGGCCGGGGCCGGGACCTGGACGGGGGTCTGCGGGGCGAGCGCGGCCGCGGCGGCGGCGTGCACGTCCTCGCGGGTCACGACACCGCCGTCACCGGTGGGGACCACCGAGGCCAGGTCGATGCCGAGGTCCTTGGCGAGCTTGCGCACGGGGGGCTTGGCGAGCGGCCGCTCGGCGGTGGCGACGCCGTTGCCGTTGGCGTACGCGGTGCCGTTCTGCACCGCCGGAGCGGGCACCGCCGGAGCGGGCACGACCGGGGCCGGAGCGACGGGCGCGGCGGGAGCCGCGGCGACGGGGGCACCCGCCACCGCCTTGCGCGGGCGGCGCTTCGTGGAGGACTGGGAGACCCCGTAGCCCACGAGCACCGGCTGGCGGGCGGCGGGCTCCTCGGCCGGGGCGGCCGGAGCCGCGGCGACGGCGGCCGCCTCGGTGACCTCGGCGGAGGCCTGGACACCCGCCGCGGCGGGCTCCTCGGCGCCACCGGCGCCACCGGTCTGTACGGAGATGATCACCTGGCCGACGTCGACCGTCACGCCCTCCTCGAAGATCAGCGCGTGCACCACTCCGTCGAAGGGGATCGGCAGCTCGACGGCCGCCTTCGCCGTCTCCACCTCGCAGACGACCTGCCCGTCGGTGACCGTGTCACCCGGCTGGACGTACCACTTGAGGATCTCGGCCTCGGTCAGGCCCTCGCCCACGTCGGGCATCTTGAATTCGCGGATCGTCATGACGCGGCTCTCCTCAGAACGCCAGCGAGCGGTCGACGGCGTCGAGCACGCGGTCCAGGCCGGGCAGGTACTCGTCCTCCAGGCGGGCCGGCGGGTACGGGGCGTGGAAGCCTCCGACGCGCAGCACCGGCGCCTCCAGGTGGTAGAAGCACCGCTCCGTGATGCGGGCGGCGATCTCGGAACCGGTGCCGAGGAAGACCGGGGCCTCGTGGACCACGACCAGCCGGCGGGTCTTCTCCACCGAGGCCTGGATCCCGTCGAAGTCGATCGGGGACATCGAGCGCAGGTCCAGGACCTCGACCGACTTGCCCTCCTCGGCGGCCGCGGCGGCCGCCTCCAGGCAGACCTTCACCATCGGGCCGTACGCGGCCAGGGTGAGGTCGGCGCCCTCGCGGAGCACCCGCGCCTTGTGCAGCTCGCCGGGGATGGCGTCGGTGTCGACCTCGCCCTTGTCCCAGTAGCGGCGCTTCGGCTCGAAGAAGATCACCGGGTCGTCGCTGAGGATCGCCTGCTGGAGCATCCAGTAGGCGTCGCTGGCGTTCGACGGGGAGACCACCTTCAGGCCCGGGACGTGCGCGAACAGCGTCTCGGGGGACTCGCTGTGGTGCTCGACCGCGCCGATCGCGCCGCCGTAGGGGATGCGCACGACGACCGGCAGCTTGATCTTGCCGAGGGCGCGGGCGTGCATCTTCGCGAGCTGCGTGACGATCTGGTCGTAGGCGGGGAAGACGAACCCGTCGAACTGGATCTCCACGACCGGCCGGTAGCCGCGCAGGGCCAGGCCGATGGCGGTGCCGACGATGCCGGACTCGGCGAGCGGGGTGTCGATGACCCGCTCCTCGCCGAAGTCCTTCTGCAGCCCGTCGGTGATGCGGAAGACACCGCCCAGCTTGCCGACGTCCTCGCCCATGATCAGGACCTTGGGGTCGGTGTCCATGGCCTTGCGCAGGGACTCGTTGAGCGCCTTCGCGATCGACATCTTCTCGATGGCCATCAGTGACCCTCCTCGGCCTCGAAGGATGCGAGGTAGGCGGCGAACTGGGCGCGCTCCTCGTCGACGAGCGCGTGCCCGTCCGCGTAGACGTTCTCGAAGATCGCCATGGTGTCCGGGTCGGGCATGGCGCGCACGACCTCGCGGACCCGCTTGCCGAGGGTCTCGCTCTCCGCCTCCAGCTCCTCGAAGAACGCCTCGTCGGCGCCCCCGGAGGCCAGCAGGTGGGCCTTCAGGCGCAGGATCGGGTCCTTCGCCTCCCAGGCCGCCGTCTCCTCGTCCGCGCGGTACTTCGTCGGGTCGTCGGAGGTGGTGTGGGCGCCCATGCGGTACGTGAACGCCTCGATCAGGGCCGGGCCCTCGCCGCGGCGGGCGCGGTCCAGCGCCCAGCGGGTGACGGCCAGGCAGGCGAGGACGTCGTTGCCGTCGACGCGGATGCCGGGGAAGCCGAAGCCCTGGGCGCGCTGGTAGAGCGGCACGCGCATCTGGCGCTCGGTCGGCTCGGAGATCGCCCACTGGTTGTTCTGGCAGAAGAACACCACGGGGGAGTTGTAGACCGCGGAGAAGTTGAAGGCCTCCATCACGTCGCCCTGGCTGGACGCGCCGTCGCCGAAGTAGGCGATGACCGCGGAGTCCGCGCCGTCCTTGGCCACGCCCATCGCGTAACCGGTCGCGTGCAGCGTCTGCGAGCCGATGACGATCGTGTAGAGGTGGAAGTTGTTGGTGTTCGGGTCCCAGCCGCCGTGGTTCACGCCGCGGAACATGCCGAGCAGGTTCGTCGGGTCGACGCCGCGGCACCAGGCCACGCCGTGCTCGCGGTAGGTCGGGAAGACGTAGTCGTCGTCGCGGAGTGCCCGGCCGGAGCCGATCTGGGCCGCTTCCTGGCCGAGCAGCGAGGCCCACAGGCCCAGCTCGCCCTGGCGCTGGAGGGCGGTCGCCTCGCCGTCGAAGCGGCGGGTCAGGACCATGTCGCGGTACAGGCCGCGCAGGTCCTCGGTGGTGACGTCCGCGACGAAGGCCGCGAACTCTGCCACCTCGGGGTGGTTGTCGACCTCGACCCGTTCGCCCTCGGGCGTCAGCAGTTGTACGAGCTGAGGCTCGGCGTCGTGCGGCTGTGCGGTGGCAGCGGCGGTCTTGCGGGCGCTCGCCGCGCCTGCCGCCCGCTTGGTGCCGCTGCTGCGTCGCGGCTTGCGCGCGGCAGTGCTCTCCACGGTCACGTGTGCTCCTCCGTCGGTCCGGCACCCGGGTTCTCCGGGGACCAGTGCGGCTCACCTGTATCCGTACCCGTACACGGGGTGGGTGCACGGCGCGTTTCGGATTCAGGCGTGACAGGTGCCCCGGCGAGTGCCCTGCGCACAGCACGTTACCCAGTGCGACGCATAACTGCGAAACCCCGTTTGACCTGCGATTTTGCTTGGATATCCAAGTAAATCGGCCGCTTCGGGAACAACCACTGGTCACAGCCTTGCAGGGGGCCGGAACAACGGCACGTTATCCCGGGTAACTCCGGCAGGGAAGAGGTGAGTGTGTGAAGATGAGCTTGTGCGCGAAAACGGAAAAATCAAGGTATTTCTCCTGGACGACCACGAAGTAGTACGTCGGGGCGTTCATGAGCTTTTGTCGGTTGAAGAGGACATCGAGATCGTCGGTGAGGCCGGTACCGCCGCGGACGCCCTGGTCCGCATCCCGGCGACCCGCCCCGACGTGGCCGTCCTCGACGTGCGCCTGCCGGACGGCAGCGGTGTCGAGGTGTGCCGCGAGGTCCGCTCGCAGGACGAGGACATCAAGTGCCTGATGCTCACCTCGTTCGCCGACGACGAGGCGCTGTTCGACGCGATCATGGCGGGCGCCTCGGGCTACGTCCTCAAGGCCATCCGGGGGAACGAGCTGCTCAGCGCGGTGCGCGACGTGGCGGCCGGCAAGTCGCTGCTGGACCCGGTGGCGACCGCGCGGGTGCTGGAGCGGCTGCGCGACGGCAAGAACGGCAAGGGCGACGACCGGCTCGCGAACCTCACCGAGCAGGAGCGCAAGATCCTCGACCTGATCGGCGAGGGCCTGACCAACCGGGTCATCGGCGAGCGGCTGCACCTGGCCGAGAAGACCATCAAGAACTACGTCTCCAGCCTGCTGTCGAAGCTGGGCATGGAGCGCCGCTCCCAGGCCGCGGCGTACGTCGCCCGGCTCCAGGCGGAGAAGCGCTAGCCGCGCTCGACCCGGCACCGAGCGGGGCGCAACCCCGTTCGAACGCGTCACGAGCGGGAGCCGAGTGGACGTCGACGGGGTGCCGAGCGACGTTCGAGTCGGCTTTCGGGCGGACTGCGGGCGGCGGACGGGCGGACTGCGGGCGGCGGACGGGCGGCCTTCGGGGATGACGTCCCGTGGCCGCCCGCTTCCCCGCCGCACATGGTTCGATTCGGGACCAACGTCCCCGGTGATCGGGGCGGGATCCTCTTTCCCGACCGGGTGTCGGGGGCCGAGAGTGGTCGCATGTCACCGGAGGAAATACACGCCGTCGAGTTGCTGCGCCGTGTGCCGTACGGCCGGGTCGCCACCAGCATGCGCGCGCTCCCGTTCCTCGCCGTCGCCCGCCACATCGTGGTGGACGGCCGGATCGTCCTGAGAATGCACGCCGGTTTCGGCTATCACCACGCCTGTAACGGAAGCGTGGTCTCCTACGGGGCCGACAACGTCAATTCGGGCGCGCCCCGACTGTGGTCCGTGCAGGTCACGGGCACGGCGGAGCTCACCGAGCCGACCACCGCCGAACTGGAACTCTTCGGTCCGGCGCCGCATTTCGTGGACGGGGAGGTGTTCGACCCGGTCTACATGCGGATCGAACCCCAACTGGTCACCGTGCATACCCTCGGGGCGCGGAACGAACGGGAAAAGGGCCCGGCGGAATGGGAATTCCGCCGGGCCCCTTCACCTACGCACCGCTAGTCGGCGCCCTCGGCGCCGGCCGGGCTGCCGCCGCCCCCGCTGGGCGGGGTCGGCTTGTTGGTCGGCGGCTCCCCCGTCGGGGTCTTCGTCGGCGGGGTCGTCGGGCCCTTGGTCTCCGGGCTCGTCGAGCCGCCCGAGGAGGGCGACACGGGGGTGCTCGGGGTGTACTTGCTGCGGCTCGGGGCGGGCGTGAAGGTGTCCTCGTCGTGCGAGCGGCCCGTCTCCGGGCTCGACGAGGTCGACGGCGTCTCCTGCGAGTCGCTGCTGCTCTGGCTCGGCCCGGGGCTGCTGACACTGGACTTCGGCTTGGCTCCGCCGCCACCGCCGAGGTTGCCGGTCTTGATGGCGAAGGCCACGCCGCCGGCGATGGCCAGCACCGCGAGCAGCGCGAACAGCCAGACCTTCCACTTCCCGCCGCCGGAGTGGTTGTCGTACCCGTCGTAGCCGTCGTACCCGCCGTGGCCGCCCGGGCCGGCGCCGTGGCCGTGCCCGCCGCCGGGGAAGGCGGTGCCGTCGTCCGGGTTCAGCGGGGGCACCATCGGCTGCTGGAACTGCGAGGTGGTGTGGTGCGAGGGGTACGGGGTGTGGGGGCCGCCGTTGCCGCCCGCGGGCATCATCGAGGTCGGCGCGCCGCCGGGCTGTCCGTGCGGGAGCGCCATGACGACCGGGCCGGTGTTCCAGGTGCCGGTGTTCGGGCCCTGGTCCTGGAGCATCTGGAGGGCGTACTGGACGAGCCCGCGCATCTCCTCGGCGCTCTGGAACCGGTCGTCCGGGTCCTTGGCGAGCGACCGCATGACGAGGCCGTCGAGTTCCTGCGGGATGTGGTGGCCCTCGGGCAGCTGCGAGGGCGGCACCGGCGCGTCCTGGACGTGCTGGTAGACCACCGACAGCGGGGTCTCGCCGGTGAAGGGGGGCCGCAGCGCGAGGAGTTCGTAGAGCAGGCAGCCCGTCGCGTACAGGTCGCTGCGGTGGTCGACGGCCTTGCCGAGGGCCTGTTCCGGCGAGAGGTACTGCGGGGTGCCCATGACCATGCCGGTCTGGGTCATCGTGGACTGCGCGCCGTGCAGGGCGCGGGCGATGCCGAAGTCCATCACCTTCACCGCGCCGGCGTTGGTGATGATCACGTTCGCGGGCTTGATGTCGCGGTGCACGATGCCGTGCTGGTGCGAGTACGCGAGGGCTTCCAGCACGCCCGAGACGATGATGAGCGCCTGGTCGGGCCCCGGGGCCTCCGCGCTGAGCAGCAGCTCGCGGATGGTGCGGCCCTCGACCAGCTCCATCACGATGTACGGGACGACGTTCGGGCCGACCCGGTCCTCGCCGGAGTCGTACACGGCGACGACGGCGTGGTGGTTCAGCCCGGCGACCGACTGTGCCTCACGGGTGAAGCGGGCCTTGGACACCGGGTCCTCGGCCAGGTCGGCGCGCAGCAGCTTCACGGCCACGGTGCGGCCCAGCCGGACGTCCTCGGCGGCGAAGACCTCCGCCATGCCGCCGCGGCCCAGGCGGTGGGTCAGCCGGTAACGGCCGTCCCCCACGAGGCCGCCCGCGCCCCAGTGCTCAGGACCGTCGGCCATCCCGGCGCCGTTTCCCTCGGGTTCGGGTGCCATCAGTCCTCGCCGTCGTCTCTCTCGTCCGCTCTAGCGGTGGGCCTCTTCGGGTGCTCCGGTGAACGCTACAGCCTCCGAACCCGTCACCGTTCGGCTACGGACACCGCGTAGGCCCGTGGTCACGCAGCGGGCACCGGCTTGACGTGTGCTTGCCCTCCGGCAGACTGGGCGCGACATGCGCTCAGCCGGACGCGTAGCAACAGAGCCCGAGGGGAAGCAACAGTCATGAGCCAGGACGGCACACAGGGCCGGTACGCAGGCGGCTCCCTGGCCGGTGGCCGTTACCAGCTAAGGGATTTGCTGGGCGAGGGGGGCATGGCCTCGGTCTACCTCGCGTACGACTCGGCCCTCGACCGCCAGGTCGCCATCAAGACGCTCCACAGCGAGCTGGGGCGCGAGGCGTCCTTCCGCGAGCGCTTCCGGCGCGAGGCGCAGGCTGTTGCGAAACTGTCGCACACCAACATCGTCTCGGTCTTCGACACGGGTGAGGGAACCGTCACCTTCGGCGCCGGCGGCGGCGACGAGGCGGTCATGCCGTACATCGTCATGGAGTACGTGGAGGGCCGGCCGCTCGGCTCCGTCCTCGACGCCGACGTGCAGCAGTACGGGGCGATGCCGGCGGACAAGGCGCTGAAGGTGACGGCCGACGTGCTGGCCGCGCTGGAGACCAGCCACGAGATGGGCCTGGTCCACCGCGACATCAAGCCCGGCAACGTGATGATGACCAAGCGCGGCGTGGTCAAGGTCATGGACTTCGGCATCGCCCGGGCCATGCAGTCGGGGGTCACCTCGATGACGCAGACCGGCATGGTCGTCGGCACCCCGCAGTACCTGTCGCCGGAGCAGGCGCTGGGGCGCGGCGTGGACGCCCGCTCCGACCTGTACTCGGTCGGCATCATGCTGTTCCAGCTGCTGACGGGCCGCATCCCCTTCGACGCCGACTCCCCGCTGGCGATCGCGTACGCGCACGTCCAGGAGGAGCCGGTGGCTCCGTCCACCGTCAACCGGTCGATCACCCCGGCGATGGACGCGCTGGTGGCGCGGGCGCTGAAGAAGAACCCGAACGAGCGCTTCCCGACGGCCGCGGCCATGCGGGACGAGATCATGCGGATCATGTCGGCCGGCCACACCGGCGCGCCGGCGATCGTCCCGGGCGCGACCACGGGCGGCAGCGGCGCGGGCGTGGGCTCGACGGTGTTCCCGCCGGTGGACGCCGGCTTCCAGGCACCGCCGCCGCACTCGCTCCAGCAGCCCTACCAGAGCCCGCCGACCCCGGCGCCGTCCCCGTACGCGCAGCCCGCTGCGACGCAGCAGCAGCCGGGTTACGCGTACCCGCCCACGGCTCAGGCGCCGCAGCACCAGCAGCCGCAGCACCAGCAGCAGTACGGGCCGTCGACGCCGCCGCCGTTCACCATCTCGCCCAACCCGGCGCCCGCTCCGGCGGCGTCCTCGGGCGGCGGGAAGAAGAACACGCCGGTGGTGGTCGGCGCGATCGTGGTGGCCCTGGTGGCCATCGGCGGGCTGATCGCCGTGCTGAACATGGGGGGCGACGACCCGGACAAGGACAAGACGGCGAGCCCCGGTGCCTCGTCCTCGGCGTCCTCCTCGGCGGTGGCGGGGCACAAGGGGCCGGACCCCTCGCGCACCATCGACGCGGAGAAGTGCAAGAGCCCGACGAAGTCCTACCGGGACGCGACGAAGGTCGTGGCCCCCGACTTCCGGTACAAGAACGTGCTGTCGATCAAGCAGTGCATCCAGGCGGCCGGCTGGAAGTACAAGATCACCGAGCGCGACGAGACCGTCTACGGCCAGGACACCGTCCTGGAGCAGCTGCCCGAGGCGGGCACGGACGTGGCCAAGGACGGCACCGAGTTCACGCTGATCGTCTCGACCGGCGATCCGTCGTAGCGGACGGCGCCTCAGGGGGCCGCTCGGACGGCCGTTCAACTCCCGGGCATCCCGGGGCACCCTGACGGGTGTCCCGGGATGCCCGTTTTGTCCCCCTGTGCCAAGCTGAGGGCGGCGCCCCGACCCCACGGCGCCCCGGCCGCACGGAACGGGAGGGGCACCCCGTGAACCGACGCCTCCGCGCCCCGCACTGGACGGCCGGAGCCGCACTGGCGGCCGCCGCGCTGCTGGTCACCGCACCCGCCGGGGCGACCTCCGCCCGCCCGCCCCTCACCGCGGTGCGCGCCGACACCGACCAGGACGATCCCGTACCCGAAGAGGCCTACGAGGAGCTCGCCGGCAGTGCCGGAGGGGTCGGGCGGGAGCACCCGGGGCGGCCCGCGAACGCCCCGGCCGACCCCGAGCTGACGGCCGTCTCCCGGCCCGTGCACCCGGTCCGGCCGGCCCCGCACCCGGACCGCCGGGAGCCCGGCACCGACCAGCGGCCCACCGCCCCGCCGAGCCCCTCGCCGAGCCGCGGCGCCCCCGTCTCGGCGCTGGGCACCGAACCGAACGAACGGGTCGCCGACCTGGCCGCCCACCTGCTGCCGCTGGGCACCGGACTGGCCCTGATGGGCGTGGGGCTGGGGTACATGGGCGTACGGCTGCGCCGGGGCCGATAGGCGACCGCGATCGACATACTCGGTATACATACTGAGTATGTCCATGTATACATACTGAGTATGTCGATCCGTCACGGCCTTCTCGCGCTGCTGGAACGGGGCCCCCGCTACGGCTCCCAGCTGCGCACCGAGTTCGAATCCCGCACCGGCTCCACCTGGCCCCTCAACGTCGGGCAGGTTTACACCACCCTGGCCCGTCTCGAACGCGACGGGCTCGTCGCACCCGGCGGCGAGGACACCGCCGGGCACACCCTCTACGCCATCACCGACACCGGCCGCTCCGAACTGCGCGCCTGGTACGAGCGCCCGGTGGACCGCACCAACCCGCCCCGCGACGAACTGGCCATCAAGCTCGCCATGGCCGTCGGGGCCCCCGGCGTGGACATCCGCGCCGTCATCCAGTCCCAGCGGCACGCCACGATCGGGGCGATGCAGGACTACACCCGGCTCAAGGCCCAGGCCCTGGCCGCCATCGAGAGCGGGCGGGCCAACGAGCGCGACGACGTGGCCTGGCTGCTGGTCCTGGAACAGCTGATCTTCCAGACCGAGGCCGAGGCCCGCTGGCTCGACCACTCCGAGGCCCGGCTCGTCCGGCTGGCCGCCCTCGGCGCGGTCGCCGGCCCGCCGGCCGCGCCCGCGGCCGACGACGCCGCCACGCCGCCCCCGGCGGCCGCGACCGGCCCGACCACCGGCACCACCGGCCCCGCCCCCCGCACGCGGCGGGGCTGAACGACCCTTCCAAGGGGGACCCTTCATGCCCGACCAGCAGCACAGCTCCCACCCGAACCAGCCGAACCGGCCGAACCGCCCGGGATACCCGGGGCACTCGGAGCACCCGGGAC